>JAFGEK010000165.1 GCA_016931625.1 Deltaproteobacteria bacterium
ATGTAATGACCGATTTTTTATCTTTAACTAACAAATTTGAACTGGATATTTAAAGAACAGGGAATAGGGAACTGAGAATGAAAGGCGATGATATAGCTGATAGGCGGCTACTTTTTGATGTTCTTATTTGTGATCAACTCTTATGGTTTGTTGATGGCTATTTGTTATGTTTGTCAATGATATGATTTCATATTCATCAAATTTGTATTAAAAGTCGTTTGTTGTGTTTATGAAGATACAAATTCATAGGTGAGAATAAGTGTGAGTATTCGTCGAATTCTAATTGTAGTCATTGCCATGTTAGGGGTTATGGCTTTAACCTGTGCAGTAGCACTCATACGTCTTTCAATGTATCTGCATAGTACTAGCTATGCCTTAGGGGATGCAGTAACAGGTTTACAATTAGCGCAAAAATGCGAGACCCTTTTATTGTTGCATCATCATAATTCTGACCCAACAGTACGACTAAGTCTGCAATTAGCTTTACGCCGCAATCTTAGCGAAGCCCGCAAGCATGTTACAAATGATAAAGAAGACCGTTTGCTTGATAGTGTTGAGCAAACGATGAATGAATATCTTGATATGCCTGAAGAGAGCCCATTTGTTTTAAGTGAAAGTAAAATGGCGCAAACTTATGCAGCCTTTGATGCTTTAGTAACAACTAATGTTGAACAAGCACATGCAGCACAAGCACAAGCAGCAACATTAGATCGTACTGGAACAACACTTGGGGCAACTATTAGTTTACTATTATTAGCTACAGTGGGTGTTGTTTGGTGGTGGTTACGTTCAGCAGCATTTAAACCAATGTTATCACTTGCTAATGCGATGGAGCGTTTTGGCAAAGGTGAACGCGATATACGTGCCCGCGAAACTGGGCCTGCTGAGCTGCGCGAAATGGCAAAATGTTTTAACGATATGGCAATGCGTATAGCTTTTCGGCGTCAAGAGCAGTTAGCCTTAATAGGTGCGGTAGCTCACGATTTACGTAATCCGATGTCAATATTAATGTCAGCAGCAGCGGCGTTTGATTTAGAAGAAGCAAGATCACCAGAAGCGGCACAACAAGTTTTAGCAATGATTTCAAGACAAATTACTCGTATGAATAGAATTCTTGGTGATCTCGTTGATGGCGCTAGCATTGAAGCTGGCTGTTTAGAATTACGTACTCAACACCATGATTTAGTGCAGATCATCAACGAAGCAACGGAATTGTATACTGCTCCTATTGATAGTTATAATTTAAAATTATCTCTGCCTGAACAAGAAGTTATTATTAATTGTGATGCCGGACGCGTTATTCAAGTACTCAATAATTTGCTCAGTAACGCTGTAAAATACTCTCCACGTGATCAAGAAATAATAGTTAGTCTGCGCGTTGCTGCAGATAAAGCCATCATCGAAGTTAAAGATAAAGGTGTGGGTATTGCAGCAAATGAAATTCCACTACTATTTGAACCATTTCGTCGTACCGGTTCTGGACGTGCTTTTGCTAGTGGTACTGGTTTGGGGCTTTATGTCGCACGCCGTATTATTTTTGCACATAACGGCCGTATTGAAGTAGATAGCACAGCCGGCGTTGGTTCGACCTTTAGAGTGATACTACCGCTTAATATCCATGCGTCCTGAGATTAAGGCAAAACTTGCCGCGCTTCCTGCCGCTCCTGGAGTTTATCTCATGCGCGATGCAAGGGGTACAGTATTTTATGTAGGCAAAGCTAAAAGCTTACGTGATCGAGTGCGTAGTTATTTTAGTGGTTTTGATACGCGAGCCTTTGTGGCTATGCTTGATGAGCTACTCTATGATATTGAGGTTGTTCTTACTAATAGCGAAAAAGAAGCACTTCTTGTTGAAAATGATATTATCAAGCATCAACGACCACGTTTTAATGTTGAGCTTAAAGATGACAAACGCTTTCTGTGTTTACGTCTGGACACCCGCGTAAAATATCCCAAGCTTGAAGTAGTGCGGCGCTTTAGCAAAGACGGCGCTCGCTATTTTGGCCCGTATACTTCCGCTGTTGCAATTCGCGCTACTTTGCGTATTATTAATCAGCATTTTCAACTGCGTACCTGTAGTGATAATGCATTTGCCTCACGCAGGCGGCCTTGCTTGCAATATCAAATTAAGCGTTGCCCAGCTCCATGTGTTTTTGATCTTTCACATGGTGAATACCAACAACATGTTGACAACGTTATCAAATTTCTTTGTGGCGAAGGTCAGCAATTAACCGCAATTTTACAAGAGCGTATGCAGGATGCCGCGCTTAAACAAGATTATGAAGCAGCCGCTTTATTGCGTGATCAAATACGTGCTATCAAACAATCGCTTGAACGACAAAATGTAGTTGCCAGCGATTTTATAAGTCGTGACATAGTGGGTTTGTATCGTGAAGGTCCTGCAGTTGAAATACATATAATGCGTGTTCGTGATGGACGTCTAATTGATGCTATGCGTTTCTCTTTTGATGATTTAGAAATACCGACAAGCGAATTGTTGTCTGATTTCGCCGTTCGCTACTACACAAATACTTCTGATATCCCTGATGAAATATTATTTCCAAAAGAAATGGAATGGACCAGTGCATTAGCTGATGTGCTTGCTGATAAATGTGGACGTCGAATAGAAGTACTAACTCCACAAAAAGGCAATAAACACACTTTAGTGGAGCTCGCGGTAAAAAATGCCCAACAAGCTTTTCGTGATAAGCAACGTGAACAAGGTGCAGCGCAAACTGCCACTCATCGTCTGCAACGGGCGCTACATTTATCTCGTCCACCCATTAACATTGAATGCTTTGATATTTCTCATTTAAGTGGTAGCGGCATTGTTGCCAGCTGTGTGCGTTTAGTAAATGGTGTTGCCCAAAAAAATCTTTACCGCCATTATAAAATACGTTCGTTAACTACTGCTGATGATTTTCAGGCTTTATACGAAGTATTGTCTCGTAGAGCTCGGCGCGGTTTAGAAGAAGGTGATCTTCCCGACCTAATAGTTATAGATGGAGGTAAAGGCCAACTCAACTCGGCTCGTGCCGCGCTAAGTGATTATGGCATAGACCACATTGAGATTGTTGGTTTAGCCAAAGCAAAAATCGATAGCGCAACAGAACACAATCACAAACTGCAAACTCGACGTCGTGGTCGTGCTACTTCGACTCTTACCGACACGCCAGATCGCATTTTTGTATTAGGGCAAAAAAAACCAATAATATTAGGGGAAAACTCCGCAGAATTATTTTTACTAACTCGTGCTCGCGATGAGGCACATCGTTTTGCTATTACTTTTCAACGAAAACAGCGCAAACAAAGCATCTCTCGTTCGATACTTGATAACATTGCGCAAATTGGCCCAAAACGTCGACAATCACTTCTTAGAACCTTTGGTTCATTAGCACAAATACGCAAAGCTAATGCTGAGGATATCACGAAAGTTATAGGCCCAAAAGCTGCGCAAATTTTACTCGACACTTTATTAAAAAAAAATATACAAAGCTGATATGATCCCAAACAAAAATAGTAGAGTTTGGTACTAAATCAAACATGAGGTACACTTATTGCTAACGTGCTAGAACCAACCGTTTTAATCATTGATGATAGTGAAATGCTGCGTAACCATGTTCAGCGGGTTTTATCTGAACGTGGTGTTTTTAAACACTTTTTTATGGCCGGCAATGGAATTGAAGGTTTTAAATTCTTAGTTTCTAATTATGTACAACTGGTATTATGCGACCTGGTTATGCCAGGAATGGATGGTTTCAAGTTTTTAAGTCTCAAAGAAAGCCGCCCAGAATTAAACGAAGTACCGGTAATCATGCTAACCGGCCAAGAAGATGTTAAAGCCAAAGTTAAAGGTTTTGAGGCAGGCGCATCCGATTATCTGGTTAAGCCTTTTGATGATGAAGAATTAGTAGCTCGCGTTAGGGTGCACCTAAAAATAAAAACCTTGCAAGATGAATTAAAAGAAAAAAACGTCCGACTTTTAGAGCTGTCACGTACTGATGCGCTTACTGGTTTATCAAATGTACGTCATCTTCTTGAAGTTATAAGTGTTGAGCTACCTCGTGCTGAGCGCTATCAGACGTCACTGGCCTTTTTAATGCTTGATGTTGATAATTTTAAACAACTTAACGATCAATATGGCCACCAAGCAGGTGATGCCGGTTTGCAAAAAGTAGCCGAAATTTTACAAGCCGGTATACGTCAATACGATGTTGCAGCGCGGTATGGCGGTGATGAGTTTGCGCTGCTTTTGCCTCAAGCTGACGTAGAAGGGGCAATGGCTTGTGGTGAACGTTGCCGCCAAGATATTGAAAAAATTACTATTTCTGGTTCAAAACCACCAGTTCTCACTGCAAGTATTGGTATTGTGTTATACCCAAATCCAAAAGTTAAAAAGACTGATGATCTCATCCGCCTTGCTGATAACGCCCTATATAAAGCAAAAAAAGATGGACGCAATCGAATTGTAGTATCTCCCTAAAGCACTTTTACGGGTGTATGTTAAAAAAAAACGCCAGAAAATCGTCGTGGTGTGAGTTCTTGTTATAGTATGGGTGATAGATTGGAGAGGTTGTGTTAACCCCAGATAGCTTGAACAAAGAATTGCTAAATTCAGCGGGCCGAGTTCATGAAATCAATGGGCAAGAGACACCGCTTTCTTTTGCGCTAAATTTTATTAGCGGTCGCGGATTACTAACCCTTCGTGACCGTCAGCTAAATAGTATTCTTATTAAGCTATTAGAGCTTGAAATCCCCAATATTGCTTTTCCGTTTGACGTAACTGGAGGTTCTGAGCGCTTTAAAACTAGGCGTTGTAAATTAATGCACCTAGTTTTTAGTTTAGGTCTTGAAGGTCTATCTGCTGCTTTGTCGCAAAACTCAATATTAGCTAACGGTTTTGTTGAATTACATCCACATTTGCGCGATGGCTGCGTAGAATTATCTGGGCGTTTTAAAATTGGGGAAGCTGAAGCTGATTTCACCATACGTGCATCAATAATTTTACGCTCTCCCGAAGAACTTGGTGTCGTTTTTTATGATACGCGCGTATATGGAGTATTACCGGTACCTGCAGCACTTTTGCCGGTATACTTAGGACGAGCACTCAACCTTTCTTATATTGATATTAGTCGCGCTGGCGTCTGGATTATTCGCCCAGTTGAGCATTTTATTCGTAATACGCTACCTCAAAGTGGTTGGAAAATTCCTGATACACGCTCGGCCCATTTAGTTGCGGCTGATGTCGCTCGTGGCCGCATTACTATAGCGGCAGGCCCAGAGCCTGATCCAACACAAAAGCAGATAAATGAACGTGAACCACCAGCAGAGGCGGTGATTGCTAGCGAAGGTATTATTGCGCTTACTACCGCAGAACGCGCTCTTGCTCGAGGTGATATTCCCGAAGCTTTACAACTATTTCGTGATGCTTTTGATGAAGGTCGTGGTGGTCGTTGGGCACGTTTGCGTTTATTGCAAATCGGTGCTGCTGATCCAACCTTAGCACAAGACACCCGACAACTTGCCGAAGAAGCTTTAAGTGAAAACCCTAAAGATATTCAAGCACTCTTAGCCCTTGCGGCACTAGCCCTGCGAGATAAAACTTGGGGCGAAGCTGCTAATCGCTTTGGAGCTTTAGCTGATATTGCCCATGAGCGTAAAGAACGCACAGATATAGTAACGGCCGAACTAGCAGCAGCAGCAGCAGCTACTCCTGTTGATCCCACTAGCGCTTTAGCAGCTTATGAGCGTGCAGCCGCAAGAGCTCGTGACTCAATTGTTGCACATCGAGCTTTATTTAGTTTGCGTCTAACTCTTGGCGATTGGAGCGGAGCAGTACAAGCTGGTGAGCGTTTATTACGTTTGCTAAAACAACCCGAAGCTCAAGCTGTAGTTCATCGTGAATTAGGTAAACTGCAGCGTTTACACCTGCATGACTTCAAACAAGCTCGCAGTCATTTTGAGCGAGCATTGCGTCTGTGCCCTGAAGATCCTGATGCGTTAGAAGGTTTGGCTGAAACTTATGCAGCACGCGGTGAGCCGGGACGCGCTGCTTCTTATTTGGCACGTCTTGCTGAACAGGCGGAAGGTACCGGAGATATCAGTCGTATTATTGCTCTAAACTTACGATTAGGAAATATCTGGGAACGTTGGCTGGCTGACCCTGAAGCTGCTGCGGCGCGTTATTATCGCGTACTTGATGCTGATCCGAAAAACCGGCAAGCGCGTTTGCGTTTAGCTTATCTTGCCGAAAACAAAGGCGAGTTGATACGTGCTCGCGTTCTTTATGAAGACATCCTGGCTAGCGAAGAAGGCAATACTGAAAGCGAGGCTATTCCTGATATCGTTGCTACATATACACGCTTAGCTCGTGTTACTTTTGCCTCTTCAGGACCCAGCGCCGAGGCTGTCGCTTGCTTAGAAAGAGCTGTTGAAATCGAACCAGCAAACCATTTAGCTCGTGAAGAATTAGCTAAGCTCTTGCGCTTACGTGGTGAGTGGGGACGTCTTATTCATCACTTAGCTGATAGCGCCGCTGTTGCCACTAGCCCAGAAGAAGCGCGACAAGCACGCCTTGATGCCGCACGACTTGAAATTCGTGAGCGACATAATCCCGCTGCCGCTGAGCCTCATCTTACCGAATTGCTAAAAGCACATCCTGATGATGATGAAGCTCTTGAGTTGTTGGTGCCATTATTAGAAAACAATGGCGATATTGATAAGTTGGTTCATTGCTATTACAGTGCAGCACAAGCAACGCTAGAACCCGAACGCAAGGCACAATGGCTATTACGTATAGGTGAAGTACGACAAGAAGAAGCAAGAGCGCAGCAATATTTTTCTGCTGCATTAGACGCTAATCCTTATTTATTAACTGCCGCAACAGCATTGGTTGCACATGCACATAAGCACGGCACTCCTGAACAAAAAGCAACAGCTTTTCTACGTTTAGCAGTGGCAAGTGTTGACAATAGTGCGAAAGCCCGCGCCTTATTCGAAACCAGTACAATATTATGGCGTGATCTTGGGCGTCCTCGTGATGCCGAAGCTATTTTGCATGAAGCTACACTACTGGCATCTGAAGATGTTGAAGTTTGGATAGCCCTAGCAACCATTCAAGAAGAAAATGGTCAATTAACCGCAGCGCGCGAAGCTCTAGAAAATGCTTTACCATCGTTAGTGGCCAATAACGATGGCCGTGCCTTGGTACATACGCGCTTAGCTGAAATCTACCGTCGCACTGGAGATGCTGAAGGTCAAGCGGCACATCTATTATCAGCGATGGCAAATGGTGCCGATACCACCATATTACGCCCACGCTTAATTCAAGTGCTTTCAAGCCTTGGACGACAAGAACAGTTAGCTGACTTGTTAGAATCATGGGCAGTAAATGCCAGTGGTGATGAAGCAGATAGTTTGCGCATAGAAGCCGCTGGTATTCGCGAAAGCAACGGGCAAATTCAACGGGCTCTTGATCTTTATCGCACGGTACTTGTTGAAAAACGTGATGCTGCATTAACTGCCGCTAAGCATCTTGAGCAATTAGCTGTTGCACAAAATGACGCTGCTACTGTTGCTCAGGCTTTAGCGTACCAATTAGAGCTGGCCTTTGACGAAGAGGCAAAAACATTATTAACCCGTCTGCTTAAGGCAGAGATCGCCGCTGGCAATAACGCCCGCGCTGAATCTTGTGCCTTGCGTCTGCTCGAATTAGACCCACGTAGTGCCTTAGCTCACCAACAACTGGCTGAGCACTATGAAATCAATTGCGATTTTGGCAGTGCACTTAAACATTGGTTGGCGCTTATCTACGAAACTAGTCGCGAAGAAAATGACCGTACTAGCAGACGTCAAGCTTATTCACGAGCAGCTGCTTTAGCGCTTGATATCGGGCCTGAGCATGTTACACGCTTGCGTGATAGCTACGACCGCGAATTGCCTGAGGCACCACCTACAGCAATTACGCGTTCACTATCTGAGATTTTCACTCAAAAAGCGGCATGGGAACAATTGTTAGCCCTACGTCGCTATCAGATTGAAACATTTGGTAGTAACGCAAAATCACAATGGCGTCGTGATGCCGGCGATATTCTCCATCGCCGACTAAATCGCAGTGAAGAAGCCATATCTTACTATCAAGATGTTATCGCGCATCAGCCAGATGATACCCCGGCACGCGAATGCCTTATTGAAATTCTTGATACTCTTAAACGAGATAGTGATCTAGCCAGTTTACTTTTTGCTATGAGTCAACTGATAAGTGATGGCAAAGTAGCTTTAGAATATGGCCTACGCAGCGCTAATATTTATGCGACGAAACTTGCTGATGATGCATCTGCGCTGCAAGTATTACGATTAATTAGTGCTCGTGCTGATATTGATCCAGATAATTTTGAATTACAAAAAGCGTTACGTCAGCATGGTTTATTAGAAGAGCTTTCACAGTTACTTGAACGTTCTATCGGCGCTAATCCTGATCCTGAAGACAATCGTTTTAATGATCTGATTACTTTATTAAGCGGACCATTAAATGACGCCTCTCGTGCTATTGCTTGGTGCGAGCGAATGATTGAGGCTTTTCCTGTAAGTGATATTCCCCGACAGAATTATGTGAATTTAGTTTCGCGCAATCCCGAATTAGGTGATCCCAATCTTGCTTTAAGCAATTGGGCTAAAGCACGCGCTGGTAAACCTCGAGCAAACGTTTTATTTGAACTGGCTAAACGTCTTTTTGCGGTTGGTGAAACCGCTAACGGTATTACCACTCTTGAAGAAGCTGCAAATGCCGATCCGACTTCTGAGCAGGTACTAACTCAATTAGTAGACCGTGCAACTGCTGCTGGTGATTTTCTTGATTCTATTAAGTGGTTAGAAAAGTTAGCTATTGCTACTGATCCGGGCCAACAACAAGATGCACTTTGGCGACGTATTGTGCAGATAGCCTGCGACTATACTGACGATACTTTGGCAGCAGCGAATGCTCTTGAAAATCTCACTAGCCGTACTGAGTCTGAAACCAGATTAATGGTTGATCTGCTGACCGAGCACAATATTCTCGACGGTCTTACTTCACTTACTCATATGGTTGCAGATCTTCCTTCTGATTTGGTGCTTAAAGCGGGCGCTTCGCTGGCTAATGGAGAACGTCTCGAACCAGCGAAACTATTTTTAGAACAAGCTATGGCTCGTGGCCACTTTATTGCGGCATGGGATGTCGCTGAAAAATCCTGGCGTAAAGCAGATCAACTTGAAGCTTTAGGACACTGGCGTCTGCAAGCGGCACGTCGCACCCCAGGTGCTGAGGCTACGGTGCTAAAACTTTTTGGTTATGCTGATTTAATTGAGTCAGGTTTGCCCAAAAACGAGACCTTGTCACCTGCGCTATTTGAGAGTTTAGCTCGAGATATCGATACTACAAATTCCTACTCAGCGTGGGCACTTTTCCGTGCCGCTCGTGGTTTAGAACACGATGGTTGGATAGATATTGCAGTCAATTCCCTTTCGAAATTGCTTACTGAAGATGACCCAAGGCTGTTAGCAATTATTCATACACATATCGATCGCGAATTAGCCGCGAAACACTTCGATGTTGCGGCAAAACTTGCGGATCGTTTATTGATGCTCGGGGATCAAGAAGCCGACGAATGGATGGAGAAAGTTTTAACACGCGCTGGTAGACGTGATGATTTACTGCGCTATCTGCTTGTACGAGCTGAATCCGTTCGTGAAAAAACCGCACCCCTTTGGGTACGTATTGCAGGTTTATATGCAGATGCCAAACAATGGACTCTGGCAATTGGTGCTCTTGAAAGAGTGCCGCAAAATGAACGGAGCGCTCGCTGGGGCGCTTTATTATGTCAGATTGGCGTCGCTATAGATGACCCAGAACGCGAAGCACAAGGTGCAACCGTATGCGCTGAGTTAACAGCAAACAATAGTGAACGCGCTAATTGGTTACGTCGAGCCGGACGTTTATGGTGGTGGCGCCTAAATGACGAAGAGCGCGGTCATCAAATGCTGCAAAGTGCAAATAAACTCGTGCCATGGACTATAGAAATGGTACGTGCCGAAGTAAATAACGCCTTACAAGCTGGTCATCGACCTTTGGCTTTACGATTATTAGCCGAAGCTTTAGTTATTATTGAAGGTGCGGATGCTGGCAGATTATCTGTTTTGCAAGCACGTATTGCTGGTGAAAGTGGTGACAATGCCCAAGCGGCAAATTCTTTAACAAATGCATTCAAGCTTGCTGGCGATGATGTAAAACTTCTAGCTAGTATTGCTGAATCTGCTCAAAATATTGGTTTAGCAGAAATTACTCTAGAGGCTTATCGCCGAGCGTCTGCTCTGTCCGACGATTTTGAAATAGCATTTTTACAATCATTAGAAAATTGTGGTGAATGGAATGAAGCTGCCGAGCGCTATGAAAAAACCGCGACAGACAAAGATCCCAACGAAGCAGCAAGACGCCTTACTCGCGCCGCCGAAATTTGTGTTGCCAATATCGAAGATGTTGAGCGCGCTTTAAAATTATTCTTACAAGCTATCGATATTAAAGCCAATACAAATAACCTTGCTAAAGCTTTTGCATTAGCGCTTAAAATGGGGCGTACCAAGATAGCTATAGAAGTTGGTGAATCCTTACTTGAACAACTTGCTCCTACTGCAAAAGAACGCGCCGCGGTTTTACGTGCTTATGTTGACGCTCTTGATGCCGATGATCGTAGCGATGATACGCTTGCGGCTCGTCAAGAACTTGTTTCGCGTTCTTTAGCTAATGCACATGATAAATTAGTATTAGGAAGGCTGTACGCTAATGCAGAACCTGAACGCGCTGCTCCTTTATTTGATGAAGCGGCAAGTGATGAAAGTTATGCATCTGAACCAATGCTTCTATTTGAAGCAGCTTGCTTATGGCAACGCATTGAACAAAAAGAGCATGCTATCCTAAGACTAAAAGAAGCTCTTGAAAATGGCGCTGATGAACTATCAGTACATTTAATGGCTATCGAAATTCTCGATGGTTCGCTACGTCTGCGTTCACTTGAAAAAGTAATTGCAGCAGATGCCGATGCTACCTGGCCAACAAGTGAGCGCGCCAAAGCACGAGTCGATATTGCCAGTGATATGCTAGCTAATGGTGACGCCAAGACTGCTTTAGCGCATTTAGAAGCTGCAGCGAAATTTGAACATACTGCGACATGGGCACAAATGACTGAGCGTGCGTTGGCATCGTTAAATATGAGTTATGAGCTCGCGCTATTGTGGCTTAACGAGATTGAAGCTAAACGATCACCTTGGTCGTCTAGTGATAGCTTAGTAAGACTGCAGCGTGCGGCTTTGATTTTCCGCAAACAAAAAGAAGTTGAACTCGAATTACGTACTCTTGATACTGCACTCACTTTAGATCCTAAGGCTGAAGAACCACTCACTCGTATAGCAGAATTAGCGGTTGCTATTGGTGATCAGCAACGTTATATTTCGTTGCAAAAAGAAAGACTTGAACACGCTAGTGACATCGATCTTCGTCTCAAGCTGGTTAGTGATGCGGTCAAGCAACTCTTATCACATTTTAAAGATCCCGAAGCCGCTGTAGATCTTGCATTACCTGAATTTGAAACCAATCCAACGATAGCTCTCATTGAAATTCTTGAACAAGCTTTAATCGCAGCCAATCGTGAAGACGAAATTCATTCGCTACTCAAACGTGGTGCGCTAAATGCAGCAACCTCAGAAAGTGCAGCGCTATGGTCTCGTGCTGCTGAAATAGCGATTGCTGCTGCTAATGAAGACGAAGCGTTTGAATGTTATCGACAGGCACTTGCAATACAACCTGCATTATTACATGCACATGATTTCTGCTTAGCTTACGCCAAGCAGAAAGAAAAATGGGATGATGCGCTTACCTTACTTGAACAAGCAGCCACTTTAGAATCGCCTAGACGTGCGTTGCTGCTTGCTGATGCGGCAAAAATTGTTTTTGAACATATACATGATAGTGACCGCGAGCTTGTCTTGCTACGTAAATCGTATGCTGCTGATGCTAGCAATGAAGAGGTTACTGCTCGTCTTGCAGCCTTGTGTATTGAAAAGAAAGATCTCGTTGCTGCCAACAAAGTAATTCGTGAAGGGGTACTTTCAGAAAAACAAGCATCTACTTTAGTGCCTAGTTTAATAAAAGCATTTCGTGAAGAAAATCAGAATGATGATGCTGAATCCATTATGCAATGGTTTAGTGAGACTCATTCGGATACTTCTTTGGCGCGCGATTATCGGTTGCAACTTGCGCGCAAGCATGGTGACGCTGGCATTCTGTTAAATGAAATATCTGCTCGTTTAAGTGACACCTCTGGTCTACAACATGCAGATATTGCCCCTCTACGACTTGAGGCAGCAAGAGCAGCAATTGATATTGGTGAGCAAAATATTACGAAATCATATTTAGATGAAGTTGTTAATGATTTTGATGGTGAAGTAAATGAGTTATTTGCAGCTTGGCAAGTAGCCGCGCTTTTGTCAACTACGCAAAGCGAAGAAAAAATCGCTCAAAAAGCAGTAACGGTACGTGAAGAAATTTTTGCCAAAGCCGCAAGCGCCAACGGGGTTGAACAAATTCGCTGGCTAGAGCTTTTAGGTCAAGCGCATATGTTAGCCGGTGAAGAAGCCGGAGCATTAGGTGCCTTTGCGCAAGTATTGCTGCTTACCCCGCAAAAACCGCCACGCTTAACTGTTGCAGCACTTAGCCGTATCTATCAGCAACGAGAAGAATGGCATAGTTTGCTTGATCTTTATGAAAAAATTGGCATTGCTGCTGATACTAGTGAAGAACGAGTTAAAGCTCTGGTTACCTCTGCTGAAATTTGGCATAAACATCTTAACAACGATAAAAAAGCAGAGCAGTATTTGCGCAAAGCCTTAACCGATGATCCCAAAAACGCTGCAGCGCAATTATTATTTGGTATGCTGCTTTGGGCTCGCAAAAAATATACTCAAGCTCTACCGTTTTTAAAAGCGCAAGTAGACATACAACAAGGAGCAACAGTGGATCATATTGTTGCTCTAGCTGATTGTATGTATAACGAGGGGGATAAACTTAAAGCACGTAATTTAATTGAACATGCCATTGACCGAGAACCAACTAGAGCTGATCTTTATCAACGTCGTGCAGAAATACTTGAGGCAACTGGTGATTTAGGTGGAGCTGAAGCAGCTTGGCTTCACCATATAGAAGCTCTTGGCAGCAAAGAACCTGCCCAACTTGAACCACTCTATCGTCGCTTAGCACGTATCGCCACTAAACGTGGAGATCCACACGGCAATATTGAATATCTTGAGCACGCCCGTCGATTAACCCCAGACAATTTAGAATTGATAGGTGAATTACGTAGTGCTTATGAATTAGCCAATCGTTGGTCTGAAGCAGCAGAGTTACGTTTACGTGAAGCTTCTCTTGCAACTGATCCAACAACTCAAGCTGGGCATTTCCGCGTATTGGCACAGCTTTATCGAGATCGCCTTGATGATAGTATTATGGGCGCAGCAATGCTCGAGAAAGCCAGCGAGCTTACTCCTACTGACCAAGGACTAATAGAAGAGTTGCTCAACTGCTACCAAGAAACCAACAATTGGTCGCAATTTGTTGTTGTCAG
The DNA here is from genome assembly GCA_016931625.1 of Deltaproteobacteria bacterium. Lineage (NCBI taxonomy): Bacteria > Pseudomonadati > Myxococcota > Myxococcia > Deltaproteobacteria bacterium. The sequence goes on from JAFGEK010000165.1 coordinate 13,650, forward strand.
TGAGAAAAGTTCACATCTTGATCCGAGCAAAAGAAAATCTGTACCATTTTTATTGCTTCTATCACAAGCCTATGAACAATCAGGTGATATACTAAAAGCTAAAGAAATTGCTGATGAAGCTGTAAATTTAGGACCACCAAGCAAAGAACTAAAAGCAAGACAACGTGATTTAGCCCAGGCAACTGGTGACTATAAGGGATATGCCGCAAGTGAAGAGATCGAACTTGCAACGGAGTTGCCAGATGATGAAAAATTAAAACGCCTATTAGCCTTAGCTGATATTTATGTAACTCATCTTAATGAAAATGATAAAGCGGTAGCTGCATTAGAAAAAGCTCGTGAACTCAATACTGATGATAAACAATTAACGCGACGTCTGGCCGATATCTACGCTCTAGACGCATCAACCTATAGCAAAGCAGCAAACCTTTATCGTCACTTACTTGCTGACGCACCTCTTGATATTGAATTGTTGCGTATCCTTGCCCGACTTTCTGGTCAATTAGGCGATACTGATCGTGCTTATGGCTATTACGCTGCTTTATTAAGCCTCGCTTCTTCAGATGAAGAGGCACAACGTTTTGTAAATGCTTGTCGTAGCGCTAGACCGATTGGACCACAACGGCCATTAACTGATGCCGATCGTTCGCAAGGCTTATTACATCCAGGACAAGCAAGTTCTATTGAAGAAGTTTTTACACCACTTGCTCGTTTTGCTGAGTTAACTCAAGCAGGAAATCTTGAGCGTCGCGGTATCACCAGCCGTGACTTATTGGGTCCTACTGATCCACGAAGACAATATTTACTTAAAATTCTTGAGCCACTTGGTTTGCCTCAAGCTGAAATATACATTTGGCGTAGTGGTGCACAAGCATGTGAGATTGAATTGGTTAATCCACCGGCAATCCTTATCGGTTCTATACTAGCAAGTGATACTCCAGAGAGACAGCGAGCTTTTCTCGTTGCACGAATGGCAGAATTATATCGCAGTGGTCATATTCTTTGCGAAAAATTAGGTAAAGATGACCTTAGTGGACTTTTAGCGTCCCTGTGTATTGCTGTCGATCCGCAATCATCGCCAAGTGGTGCCAATCGACATACTCCAGTATGGTCGGCTACCGCTGGAGCCCCGATGACACAACAGATAAGAAATGTTATGGGTCCGAGAATCGCAAGTTATCTTAAATCTAGTCAACAACTGGATATCAATGAATGGCGACACGGATGTCTTGCCACCGCCAGTAGGACTGCAATGTTAGTTGGCTGCGATATTGAAGAAGCAGTAACCGCCATTTTAAGGTTACATGGATTTGATGATATGGATGATGATCAACGTATAGCCCTGCTGCGTGAGGCTCCTGAAGAACTAGATTTGATGCGTTTTGCTATAAGTGAACAATATTTTAAATTGCGTCAGTCATTAGGATTGGCACTCAGACGGTCTAAGTAACGGTGTTACATGCGTATCTTTCTAAAGGATTTACAGACCGGAAAAGATTTTATTGTTACTGAACCAGGGGCGATTATTGGCCGCGATGTTGGTCATTGCTCGATAGCAATTGCAGAAAAAAGTATTTCGAATATTCATGCAAAAGTATCAGCCATGAACGGTCGCTGGTTGATTGAAGATCAAGGCTCTTCCAACGGTACCTTTATGGCTGGAAAACGCCTTTCGCAAGCTTGTGAGTTACGCGAAAATGATGAATTTGCTCTATTTCGCTACCGTTTTAAAGTAATGAAAATAGAAAATGAGACTGGTGAGGTTACCAAATTTGATACTGGTGCTGCCACTCAAATGTTGGCTATTGCAAGCAATACTCCTTTTGCAGTACCTGAATCGCAAAACAATGGTGCACTAGCTTCTTCTCGTTCTCTACCAAATCCTACAAAGTATAATGCCAACATAAATGATGTCGATTTAAATCATCGTTCTGGTGATAATCATCGGGTTAGCAATGGCACTTTTATTGAAAATATTAAACAAGGATTCGCATACTATCTTGTTGCTATAGTGCGTCTTGTTCGTCGACCTATAGTTACTACTAATGCAATTACAACGGCACCGCCTTTGCCAGCGATGCTGCCGATAGAACTTGCCGCTTTTGCCGCGCCAGCATTTTTTTTAGGCAGCTTAGCTACAGCGGTTGCTACTATACTAGTTAGTGTTATTAGTCATGGCGCCGTTGTTAGTAGTATAACTTCATCATTAATCTCGATCGCTATTAGTTCGGTTGTTGGTATAGTAGGTGGCTATCTTCTACATCCAATCTTGCGCTGGTTTGTGCGAATACTCAAAGGTAATTCAGATGAGTTAACTCGTACTAATTATGGTGTTGCGGTTTTTACTGCTACTGCATTAACTACTATTCTTGGTGCATGCGGTATACTCATTAGTTTGATTCCATTGCCATTCATAAATGTAGTGCCGATAATTTTATCTCTATTGGGGTCCTTATTAATTCTATATATTGCCTATGTATGGTTTAAATTTTTTGGGGTAATACGGGTAATCCCCATAGTCTTTCTAATTTTAATGGGGTTATCAGTGGTCTCAAGCGCTAGAACTATATTCTATGTAATTAAAGGAAATGCCTCGACAAATATTGCTGCAACAACAGAGCAAACCTTGTCATCAGGCACAACAAATGTGGTTACTGTTTCAAATGATGAATTATCTAATAACGCAAATAATGATGAGGGTCGTTTAAGTCGAGCATTCAATAGCATCAAGATAAAAGTACATGGCCTTTTTGGTTCTAATAGCAATAAAGAAACAAATATAAATACTGAGAAGTTAATCCCGGTTAAAGTCTTAAGTGATTCTACGCCTAACTCAAATAATAGTACTAATTCTGTTAATGTTAGTGGTACTTCCGCATTTGTTACTAAATCAACTTTGCCTAATAACATCGATAAAAAAAGATATGATAATGCGATGACTATTAACCCCGATTCAAATGTTATAGAGCAAAGCACAAATTATACAGAGTATAAACGGAAACTTAACGCCATCGAAGGCGCCTTGGCTGCCGACCCAACTCTACTTATTCGTGCCATAGGGGTGAGACCGCTATACAAAAAGCTACATCAACAAATTAAACGTATAGAAGGTAAACGCCCCCAAAAAACCAAAAAGAAAAATAGCGACGAAGATTTATATCAAGAGCGACTACGACAGGCACAACTATATGAAGCAACGTACAAAATAGTTAATGAATTATATATTAAAGCAGTCGCAAACCCGGTTTTCAATGTGCGTAACAAAAACATCAGAAAAAAACCTAAGGGTTCAAAGCATTAGGGCGTGAAGACACGCTCTAGTCGCCGCGCTCTTCATTAATTTGCCATGAAAGCCGCACAATTTCATCTAAGGCGCGAAAATTTTCACCAGAACAGGGTGCATTTTTAATATACATAATGTAATTATTAATAGCTATTGCCAGTTTGCCGCTTTTATCTGCACTTAAAGCAGCAAGCCGAGAGCGTTCAGCCTCAATCAATTTATAAGGATGTTCTTTGGCTGCAATAAAATAAGGCAGTGCTTGTTCATAGGCGTTTACTATTACTAGTTGTCGTCCAATTAAATATGGCAGAGTTTTATCATTAGGCATTTCATGATGCATTTTCATTAAACCCGCCATTGCCGCAGCAGCCGGTAATTTCTGTGATAAAAAAAGTCTCATAAAATCGTTGTCAACTTTCGGTAGTTTTAAAGCCCATAACCTGACCCACTGCAATCTATGGCTGGCTATACTTAGCGGCAGTTTTTGCACTTTATTAAATTGTTGTTGTGCACTTTCGTATTGTTTGCCTCGCCATGAATTATTACCCAAAGCTTCGAGTAAGCGACTGCGTTGTATAGTTGTGATCTTTTTATTTTTCAATAATTGCTCGGCTAGCTCGGTGAATTCAATATAATTTTCATTACGCTCAAGAGCCAAAGCTAGGTCAAAAAGGGTATTGGGATTATGGTTTAGAAGTTTTGCGATTTGGCGATGCAATTCTACAGCTTGACTAGGTTTAGCAGTAGCAGCCAATGATTTTAATTTAGCAATTTCATGGGCGCAAATACGAGTAAAAACACTTGCAGAACTAAAATGTTCTTGTGCTAAGGCACGTTCATTAACCGTTAGCGGCCATGTATCAATGTAAAGCTCCCATTGAGTTATTAAAGCATCGAGGTCAATTCCATATGCTTCTTTAAAATCACCATGGGCATAGACATTGCGTAAGCGCGAAGGGCCATATTTATGTAGCAGAAAATACACAAATGACCCAGCAACAGTATAAGCGCGATTTGGCGCTGCCGCCCAAAATCCCATCGGACTGAATATTTCGTGCATATCTGGAGCTAAGCCTAATTCACGCAATGCTTTACTCCAGGTATTTATTGAAAATTCGTTAATAGGTGGGGTAACTGCGACAGCAAGACCCTCAATTAATCCGACATTTATTAAAAAACCAAAACGACTACTAACTCGTAAAGGGGCAGGTGCAAACGAAGCAGCGACAACATGAGCTAATTCATGAGCTACAACCGGGTGCGGTGTTTGGGTTCCATGGATATGAATTTCAAAAAGCCAAGGTTTAGCAATCATAGTGTTACGACCGCCCATTAAAATAGCTTTAGTTTGGGCGTTTGGATAAATATAACTATGAATAGTAGGTAAAGATTTAAGTCCCAAAATGTTTTTTAGTTGCCAAAGACGAAAAGCGTGGTCATCTGCAATGGCATATCTTTGTTTTGTATCAAGTTCGCGTGGTAGGTGTATTACTAATCCTGGACGTTCTACAACTTGAGGTAACTGAGTTTTAATATCTTCTCTAGTGACATTAAAACCAAAACGTGGGCCAAGCGAAGTTTCAAAGCCAATAATTACCACTAATGCAACAGTGATACTAATTAACCATGAAAAGATACCAGCACGGCGTTGCCACAACCACACCAATAAAATTAAGGCAGCAATACGTAAAAAAGTTCCAGTACGAAATAATAGTAAGCGCGTATCAATGGTTATTACTTCATCGTAGAGACTACCGGCAAAATAGCCCCAAAGATGATCGAATACTAAAATCGGAGGTTGTGAATAAAGTTTATAAAGACTTAGTGTTAAAGGCAGCAAAAGTATTGTTAATATTGATATTAAACAAAGTCGCGGATGAGATTTGAATGATGCAGTGACTATAGTACCGAGAATTGATGCATAAATTGCTGAAAGAATTGGTAAAAGAATAAAGAAACCAAGGCCATCCAATAAATTGCAGTTTTTAACACGCAGAGCGTTAAAAGTTATAATTGCCAGCGCTGGGAGCAAGTGAATAACTGCGGCAATGGATGCGCGAACTAAAGCAACTAATCCTAACTTACTGTTTCTATTGGCGCTATAGCCAATAATCACGCTCGTGGGGGCAGCAATTAAGGTGATTACAAAGGCAAATTCATACCCGAGTAAGTGCAATAATGGTACAAAGCAACAAATTATCGCAGCAACGCTAATAATTAGTGTCGGTATCCAAAACCAACGATACGATCGCATACTTTTCTTATTATCACTTCTTTGAGCATGTAGGTAATTTGACGAAGACAATTATGCATTCTATCCTACACTTCGTGGCAGAACAAGACGATAAACGACTACACCCGCGTACTCCTATAGAGTTAAAGGTGGAGTACAAGAAAATGAATACCTTCTTTGCGGACTACACTAAGAATATCTCAAAGGGTGGTACATTTATTAAAACTGAACGTCCTTTGCCTTTGGGTACCGAGTTTATTTTTAAGTTAGCCCTACCGAAGCGTTCGCAGCCATTTGAATTGCGTGGCGAAGTTATTTGGACCAATCAAGCTTCAGAAATGCAACGTCCTGACATACCTGAAATGGGTATGGGTATTCGTTTTATTTTTGCTAGTGAGAATGAAAGAGATAATTTTGAGAGCGAAGTTGAGCAAATGATGGTTGCTTCATTAGGTGTACATCTCTATGAAAAATTAATTCATAAACGAGTTCGACAATAGAATGAGACCTTATGTTTGGCGTATGGTGCGATTAATGACTAGTTGAAGTGGTCGAGTTTAAATCAAAGCGAACAGAAGTGCCACGCGTAATCCCAAAATGTTTTGCATAACCAGCATTAACTTCAACAACATATTTAGCGGGTGTATCAACGCTACGACTAGATAATGAGAGTGGTTTTGCGTTGTGAATGACCCCAACCACTTGTAGTTGTGAATTAATGAAGATCATATCAAGCGGAATATAAGTATTTTTCATCCAGAAAGAACGTATTGCCTCATCTTTAAATATAAAAAGCATACCGTGATTTGTTTCAAGCGATTGACGATACATTAAACCACGCTGATGGTCCTTTTGGCTAATGGCAACTTCGACCAAAACTGAAATATCAACGCCAGCAGGTGAGAAAATTACTTGTGACATAGATGCAGATTTGGCTGGCGCACTATTTTTTCCATTGCAGGCGATGGCTATGGTAACCCAGAAAATAAAGGTAAATAATTTAGAAATCATTCTGTGCGCATACACACATCGCGCAAATCAACTGAACCAGCGGGCCAAGCTTCACTACCAGGAGGCGTACATACTAGGCCCGCAGAGCCGCAATTGTTGCTACCATCTGCACATAAACAATAAGACAATGAGTCTAGTGATTTACAGCCTAATGTATGTGTTGTGGTAGAGTCGGTTGATAAAAGAGCTTGATCGAAACAACCAATACGGCGACATTCCATTTCGCCTAAAGCTTCGCAGTTACGGTTACTTCCAGAGCATCCAGTTTTGTATACGCAATAAAGATTACCGGCTAATGGCCCAACATCTTGTATGGTGCGGCATTCAAAACCTGCTGGACAATCATCATCACGGCAATAACCCTCAAAGCAGTGTTTAGGTGATTCACAATTACTGTTTTCACTGCAAGCAGAACCTTTTTCTGAATCGTATTTACACGTTCTCGTGCAGAACGATTCATAGCCCCCATAGGTTAAACACTGGAAAGTTTCACAGTCGATGCTACGTTGCAGGGCAACGATTTCTACTACGGGATTTTCTCCTGAAACTGTGGTTTCGGAAATTGTACCTGTGCCCTCAGGATAGCAAGCTTCACCAATGTCATGTGAAGAGCAATTTAATAGAGCAATAATAAACAGTGAGCCAACTAAATGTGTTATAGCAGTTTTCATGGATTTACTCACATTGGCCACCAGTTTTAAAGGCGCAGTAGCTCATGTCAGCTGCTGTACCTGATCCTAACACTGGTTGACAGCAAAAATCACTTTTACTGCCGCAATCGCTAGCAGTGTTACACGGTTTCCAGGCACAATATTTTTGACCAGCGAACTCACCAACTGGTTGTACTTCACGACACTCAAAGCCGTCTGGACATACCGAATTATCGCGGCAACGTTTTGAGCAATAGCCAGAACGACCAGAAGTGGCTATGCAGATAAGTTCATCACATGGAAATGAAGGATCATATGATACGATTTCAGCGGTTTTTGTTTGTGATTCATCATCGCTAGTAGCCTCAGTATCACCTAATAGCTGTGGGCAAGGTTTACCAATATCATCTTTTTCGCATGAAGATATGAAAAGTAAACCTGTAAAAACAGTCAGAACGGTTATGCCGGTTCTAAGAGTTTGCACGTTTAATGATCGTAATTTCAACATTATTAAAGTTAGCATACGCATAAAAATCGTCTGCGGCAAAGTCATTACTATATGTATCAGTCTCATGAGCAAGTAGCTAGTTTTATATGAATTAATCGATCTAACATTTATGGACGCCACCTAAAAAAATAAATCACCAATTTTTTTATTTAGAGAAACTATTGCCGCCATGTAGTATAAAAGCAACATAGCCTATTTTGGATTGGCTATGGCAAAAATTACAAAAGGTAGGTCTCATATGAAAAAAGTAAGAAAACGACATCCTAAGTTACAAGTATTTCATCCTTATAATTGACAGGCAATCGCAGCCTCTATAGCCTGCTATATCGCATGTGATTTCAATTTCGGAGCCACAGTGGCGCGTTTTCAAAGATTAAGCTATTTTGTTGTCGTTTTAGGTTGCATAACTTATGCTACTTCGGTGGTGTATGCTGCCCCAGGCGACGATATTCTTGAACAATTAGGCGCGGCAAACGATTCACCGCCTCCAGAAAAGGCAGCAAGCGCTAAACCTGATACAGCTAAAAGTAACGAAGCTAGTGCAGCAAAAGAAGAAGAATCAGCCGCAAATGATGAAACAAAGAGCCAGAAGGCAGCTGTCGCACAATCGCCGCAAGCACTTGATAAGGTAAAAGCAGTTCCCCGCAAGACGCTGCTTAAAAAATCACGTTTTGAATTATCACCGTTTGCCAGTCTAAGCACCAATGACGCGTACTATCAGCATTATGCTGCTGGCGGTACTGCTATTTTTTATCCCCATGACGCATTTGGTATTGGTGTGGGTGCAGAATATTTATTTTCACATCTAAAAACGAGCAATCTTGATACAGTTAGGCAAAATTTTATTGCGGTACCTGCAGTTTTTGAACAGCCCCGGATATTTGCTCATTTAGATGCGTATTTTATTCCTATTTATGGTAAAATTAGTCTATTTTCGAGTGATATTATTCAATTCGACACTTATTTAGTTAGTGGCGTAGGTGCTGCTTATGCTGGCTCTCATTATCGTCCTTTAATGAATTTAGGCTTAGGACAGCGTTTTGTTTTTGGAGAGTGGTTGGCGATTCGTTTTGAGTTGCGTGATCATATGTTCGTTGACACCCAAACAGTTAATGAAATCGAACGTTCAGGTGTACAAAACTATTTGATGTTTATGGCCGGCGTTAGCGTATTTCTACCAACCAGCTTTGAGTATACTTACCAATGAGGTTATATATGGGTTCGTATAATCTCGCGTCTTTTATGCTTGCTGCAGCGCTTATTGCGACTCCAGTTGCGATTAGTGCTGCTGATCAGCCAAGCACTCGTGAGATCGAAGAAAGAGCCGCTGATCAGCCAAGCACTCGTGAGATCGAAGAAAGAGCCGCTGATCAAGAAACTGGTACTAATTTAGAAGAAGGCGAAGAAGCTCCACGTACGCTTGCTGAGCGTATACCTAGCGTCACTCGTCGTAGTTTCGTTAAACAAAACCGCCTTGAGCTTTTTCCATCTGCTGGTTTATCTTTAAACGATCCTTTTTACGATCATATTATTGGTTCGTTAGGTTTTGCTTATCATGTTTTTGAGTATCTTTCGGTAGGTATCACCGGAGACTATTTTGGCTCAATTAAGAGTAAAATTCCTGTCGAAGGGCGTTTGGGCAATCCCACAATTAACATTGAGCGACCATTATACAGCGGACATCTTGAGGTAGGTTTTACCCCATTTTATGGCAAACTAAGTTTATTAGCCGAAAGTGTATTGCACTTTGATATCTATGCTATCGTTGGTGGTGGTATGATAGCACGTAAGAGAGGCGGAACTACTTTTGCAGGTGTATTAGGCGTGGGTGAACATTTTTTTCTTAATGAGTGGGCAGCATTACGTGTTGAAATACGCGATCAGATTTTTATGATGGGTCGTAATAACGCTGAACCTAAAAATGATAGTATGCAAAATTTACTGATCGTAACTTTGGGCCTATCAATTTTTATACCACCCACTTTTGAGCACGAGCGTTTGTGAGGATTGTAATGGGTATAGGGCTCAGATTGTTAGTTTTTGCGCTGGCGCTGATGTGGACGAACATCAATCCAGATAATGCTTTTGCAATGAACTCCAGCAGTGCTTTTCTAAGAATTATGTCACCTTTATCAGCGCCCGCTAAGAACAAAGCGAAAAAACGTAAAGCAAAAGTCAAAAATAAAAAGAAGCGTAACAAAACATCAATCAATAATTATTCTACAAAAAAAGCTGCAAAACGTCGGGCAGCTAAAAAAGACAAAATTAAAGCTAACATACCTGCACCACCGCCCGGACCAACCGTTAAAGATACTACTCCTGCAAGTAAAGATATGGTGCTTGATTTAGGAACTGTTGATACCAATACCGAAGATGCAAAAAAAGAATTACTAAAATCTTCCACAGATAAAGACACAAAAAAAGCTAAGGGCAAAAAAGGCGGTAAAGGTAATAAAGGCGGTTTTGATTTTGGGGGTGGTGCTACTTTAGAATTCGCTGGTGGCGATGATATCGATTTTGGTGAAGATTTAGGTAACTTTGATATTCAGCTGAATATTTCTAGTGAAGAGCGCCAGCGCGTTGAGCGCGCCATGAATATGATGAATGATGAAGAATATGGCCAAGCGGCGCTCGAATATGCCTATTTTATCTCAGATCCTAAGTTCGTTGAGTTTAAGCCTGAGTCAGAATACCAATTAGCTAAAGCTATGTATAAGCTAGGTTTTCTTGATGCTTCGTTAAAACGTTTCAAAGCGATTCTTGATCAAGGCAGTAAGCATTTACGTTATAAAAAGAGCGTTGAATGGCTATTTTTTATCAGCCGCAAAGTTGCTGACGAAACACCGGTATTAGCCGAACTTGCTCGGTTTCGTAACGTGACTTTTCCAAAAGCGTATCGCAATGAATATCGATATTTACTTTCTAAATATCTATTTGTCCAAGCTCAGAATTTTGAAGTTGAGCGTATGGAGGCTGAGCAAATTTCACAAGGCAAGAAATCCACCAAAGGTATTGATTTTGGTGCTTTAGCTGAAGCTTCTAAATCTGATGGTTTTGATTTTGGCAAAGCAGCAGGTGGCGGTCTTGATTTTGGCTCTGGTGGTGGAATGGATTTTGGGGGCGGTGCCGGTGGTGCTTCCGGTGGATTTGATTTTGGGGCTGGTAGCGGTGACTCCGGCGGTGGACTTGATTTTAGCGGTGGAGGCAAATCTACCGCGACTGCAGATGTTGCGATGACTCGTGAAGCAGCGCCCTCAACTACTAAAGAGGCAGTCAATCAAGGTCTTGAGTTGGTTTCTCAAGTAAATAAAGACAGCAAATTTTACCCACGCGCAAAATATCTTGAAGGTCTACTTAATTATATTATTGGCCAAGACACTAAAGCAGTTGCGGCCTTCCAAGAAGTTGTGCGCGTTCTTAATCCTCGTCTAGATGTTCGTTTGGATCCTAAACTGCGTGAACTAGCTTTTCTCTCTCTTGCTCGAATTCACTATGGTCATAAACAATTTAATAAGAGTGTTTACTATTATGACCAAATTGATCGCGACTCAGAAAACTGGCTAACCGCACTTTTCGAAACTAGTTGGGCATATTATCAGCGTGGCGATTTTGAAAAAGCGTTAGGTAATTTACTTACATTGCACTCGCCATTTTTTGAACGCGAGTATTTTCCTGAATCCCAATTAGTTAAAGCTATTATTTACTTTGAGGCATGTCGTTATGGCGAAACACGAGATATTATTGATAAATTCATTGAGCGCTTTACTTTGGTCATGAAAGCTATCGAGAAAATAGCTAACTCGCAAGAAGCCCCAGAATTGCTTTACGAACGAATTGCAAAATTGCAACAAGACGCCATTTCCAATGATGATGAAATAACCGCTCGAGTAGTAAGTTTGGCCTTAACGGATCCTGATATTCGTATTGCTCGTAAGGTAGTACAGCAAGTTAGCAAACAATTAGAACTTTGGCGGCAGATGCCTGAAAATTTTCGTACTAGTAGGCTTGGTCTTGATCTCAATAATGAACTTAAAGAAACTATGGCTACGCGGGTACGTGAAGCCGGAACTACAACTAAGCGCAAATTTGAAGGTGAATTGTATCAACTCAAAACGTTACTTGCCCAAGCTTTGCGTATTAAGATCGAGGTCGCTCGCTCTGAGCGTGAGTCCATTGAAAAACGTATGCGCAAACAATCTACTGGGGATGAGTTAGTGCCAGCTGTAGCAAGAACTGTGGTAGATGATGAGCATTTATACTGGCCATATGAAGGTGAATACTGGCGGGATGAATTGGGTACTTATGAGCTTGATTTTTCTATGTGTCGGCCATTAACGGCAGGTTCTTAGACTAAAAACGAAGAGTACAGTATAATTGGATTTTAGTTTTTTAAAAATTGAATCATTTTGAAAGTGACAGGTGAGTACAAGGCCTCAAATTATGGCCGGAAGGATGACATAAGTTGAGTGCAAAAAATTGCTCATATTGGCGTCTCGTGCGTTTGTTTGTAGTAGTTAGTTTATTATTAATAGCTGCACCAAATACTGGTTTAGCAAAATATAGCCCGTCTCAATTCAGCCAGACCAATACTACCAATTCGACAGATGCTGTGTGGTTATCGGCCATTAAAAAAAAGAAAAAAGCAAAAGGTAAGGCAAACTCTAAAGCACGCAAACGCAAAAATAAACACGGCAAAGGTAATCAGCAAGAAGGTTTTATCACTGATAGTGATATGGATGAGAGCAAATTGCCTCGTCATATCCGCCGTGAACAAGAGTTAGCTCCCAAAATCGAGTTTCAACTTGATGAACAGCTTGGTAAAACCAAGAGTTTAAAACCGATTGGAGGAGTAAGTAAGCGACCGACATTAACTGCAGAAGATATTGCTAAGCATGGTGAAGCTTTGATTGAGTCAAAGCTTGATGAAGAAATTGAACTTACTCAGCAATTAGTAAACATAGAAACCGATTGCCGTGAGAGTGCTTCTGCAAGATTTCGTTTAGCTGATTTATATTGGGAAAAATCAAAACGTGCCTTTTTTAAGGCTAATGATTTTAAAACTTCTGAAAATGAACGCGCCCGCTACACCAAATCAATGAAGCAACTGCAATCTACTAGTATTGCATCTTATCAAACGATTGTTTCTGATTGTCCAAATTATGATGAGTTACCGAAAGTATTGTATTATTTAGGTAAAGCTTTGATGGAAGTAGAGCGTTCCAAAGAAGGGGCAGGATACTTTAAACGCGTCATTCAAGAATACCCTAACTCAGAATGGGTACCGCATTCTTGGTTTATGATTGGCGAATATTATTTCAATTATGCTAATGATGCTATTGCTGCACTTAAGGCTTATACCAAAGCAACTGAATACGAAAAATCATCAATGTACGGTTATGCCATCTATAAGCAAGGGTGGTGTTTTATTAACGTTGGTGAATGGGAAGACGCTCTTAAGAAATTTAAAGAAGTTGTAACAATTAGTGAAGATCAATCACAACAGATAGATCAACGCGCTCGCTTAACATTACGAAAAGAAGCACTTAAAGATTATGTGCGAGCCTATTCTAACATTCGTTCTTCTAAAGCAGCGTTAAAAACATTTTATGCTATAGGTGGCAAAGATAATCTCAAATCGATGTTAGAACAGTTGGGTAATTGGTATATAAACCGCGATGCCCACACAGATACTATCGTCGTTTTTCGTGATTTGATTCAAAGTTATCGTCGCTCAACACGTTTGCCGGTATGGCAAGGCCGTATTGTTGATGCTACTAGTCGCAGCGGCAATCGTCGTCAAACAGTTATTGAGGCGAAAAAGCTTACCGAGTATTTTGCTGAATTGCGTGGTCGCGTACAAAGAAACGAACTTGACACAAGTGAAAAAGAAACTGTTGCAAAAGATGTTCGCGAAGCCGAAGACATTGCAGAGAATACACTGCGTCGCTTAGCGTTTGAGTATTATAAAGAATCGACTAAGCTTAAAGGTCAAGCTGCAACTCGCACATTGAAACTGGCCGAACATTTACATCAACACTATCTTGAAGTCTTTCCTGAGCCTAAAAAAGATGCTGAGGTTAATTACGTCTTTTATGTCAGGTTCCAGTATGCCGATATTCTCTACAAACTCGAAAATTTTGAAGCAGCCGCCAATAACTACGAACAAGTCGTAGAGATGAACCCAAATCCCACCAAAGCCGATCAAAAGAAGATTGTGTTAGTGGCCGCAGAAGAAGCTGTGCGTTCTTATGATGAATTGGTACAAGATTTAGACCGTAAAACGCCACCCAAAATTAGTGGGACTGAACCAAAAGAAATCCCACCCGTCAAGCAAAAGTTAATAGATGCTTGTTTGCGTTATATTCGTTATGTCGGTACCGAAGGTGATAAGATAGTTGAGATACGTTATAAAATGGCACGTATTTATTATACTTACAATCATTTCGATAAGGCAGCACCTGCCTTTAATGATATTGTAAGTAATCATCCAACTAATAAAGTTGCTTGTTATGCTGCAAATTTGGTTCTTGATATTTATAACGGCAGAAAGGATTATAAAAATCTCAGAGAAGCTGCGCGTGCATATACTGTAAATAAAAAACTTGCTTGTGATGCTGAAGATAAAGAACGTTTTGTACAAATCGAAGAGTCATCAAGCTTTCATTTAATTAAGAGCGAATATGAAGACAAGAAGAGATACATAGCTGCTGGCGATGAATTTATGAAATTTTATAAGCGATTTCCACAAAGCCAGTATGCTGATGATGCAGTATATAATGCAGCAGTAAATTATGATCTCGGCAACAAGCTTGATAAAGCTAATGAGGTTCGCGAATTCTTAGTTAAGACTTTTCCGCAATCGCCACTGGTTATAGAAACTTTATATAATATTGCGCAAAGCTATGAACGTATTGTCGATTTTGATAATGCCGCTAAGTATTTAGAACAATTTGCTTCGCGTTTTCCTGATGACAAACGTAGCAAAGATGCAATTTATAATGCGGCATTATATCGTGCGACATTAGGCGATTATGCGGGAGGAAAATCTGGGCGCGAACGGTTTATCAGGCAATATCCTAATGACCCCGAAATTCATAAAATAGCTTTTGATATTTGCGAATCACTTGAACAAGAAGCTCAAAGTATCGAGGATAATAAAAAAGGCGGTAATGCTGCCTTGGCTAAATGGTCACAAGCGCATGATTGCTATTTTTCATATGTAAAAAATTCTGCTTATGCTCGTGCTGATACTGATATGTTATGTCAAGCACAGTATCGTCGTTTAGAAATAATGCGAACGGTGACTAAATATGAGAAGGGTGCAAACGAAATTAAAAAACTATTACAACGCAGTTGGCCCAATTGGCGCAAAAAAGGTATTGAAAAGTTACCTCGATGTGCCAAAGCAATTGCGACTATTGAACTTAGAGATTTAGAAGGTAGCTTTAAACATTACAGCAAAATGTCTATAGCTGAACTTAATCCTACTGATGCCGGCAAGAAAAAATTCGATGCATCGATTAAGAAAAAGACTAAAGAACGTGATATTTTAGTTGAAGAATACAAACAAATAGCTTTGCTGGGTAAAGTTGTAGTGGAGGCAGCTTTAACTGCGTCATACTATGTTGGCGAAGCGTATCGAGAATCTATTGAAGCACTACTGCAAGCGCCAATTCCTAATAAAATACCTGGTTATAAACTAACTAAAGAAGATAAGCAGATACTGCGTAATCAACTTAAAGAAATGGCTGATCCTATCGAGAAGCTAGCAGTCGATGCTTATGGTCTATGTGTACAAACAGCTAGTAAATATGGAGTTTATAACAGGTGGTCTGTTAAAGCATTTAACCGTTTGCATGCTTTACGACCATTAGAATATCCAATTTTAGTTGAACATATCGAACCACTTCAATTGCACGACAAACTTACGGTAGAAACCAACGAATTTATAATTGCTGAAGGTGACAACTATAAGTCAATTGAATTACCATTGAAAAAAGCTAATGCTAATAATGAAACTCCAAAAACATCTAATGCTGAAAAACCAGCAGTAAAAGCCAACGAACAAACCAATAACAAGGAAACCCCAAAAACGAAAAACACTACCGCTAAAGGTAAGCCAAAAAATAAAAAAGCGGCGCCAAATAGCAAAGGAGCAAAATGATGAAGCGCCGTTTATCTACATATCTGATATTGGCTTTTGCGTTAGTTCTAATTAGCGGTTGTGGAAGCAGGCAAAAGAACACTAGCCAAGCAGTTGCTGGCAAAACCTCTAGCAATACTACAAAACCAACAGCTACTAATACTAAAAAAGTTGCATCAAAAAGTGATGTTGAACAAGCAGATACCAAATTTTTAGATTTATCTAAAGAGATTGAGAAGTTGGGCAAGGGTGAGTCAGTTGATCAAGCTTGGCTTGAAGAAAAATTAAATGAGATACTTAGTATAGACCCTGATTTTATTGCAGCTCGTTTTAACCTTGCAGTACTCAAAGAAAGAAACAATGATAAAGAGTCAGCACGTCGTATTTACGAGCAAATAGTTAATGAAAATCCTAATTTTGCACCAGCACAAGAGAATTTAGCAGCCTTTGCTGTTAGTGAAGGTAAACTTGACCAAGCATTATCAATTTACCGTAAAATTGTTGCATCATCTCCTAAAAATGTAACTTCACGCCTTGCTCTGGCGCGATTATTAATTACCAAGAAAAAATATAAAAATGCTATCGAGTTATGTCGAAAAGCCCTGCAGCAAAAAGCTGATGCTATTGAAGCCTTTAGAATCTTAGCGAAGAGTTATGTTGAGCTGCAAAATTTGCCAATGGCGGAATTAATCATTGGACGTGGATTAAAGGTAAATAAAGATGATGTTGAGTTGCATTATTTAACGGCAGAAATTTTATTAGGTAAAGGAGAACTAGCTGCTGGAGTAAATAAGCTTAAAGAAATTATTACAATTGATCCTAAATCTATAAAAGTTCGTGCTAAATTAGCTCAAATAGCCTTGCAATATCGTGACTATGGTAATGCGGTACAACAATTTGACGCTATTATTAAAGAAGATCCTAACAATAGACCAGCTCTTATTGATTTAGCAGTCGCTTACAAAGGCATAGGCCGGTTTGATCAAGCTGAAAAAATATATAAAGAACTACTAAATAAGAACGCAAATGATGCTACTTGTCTATGGAACTTGGCGGTTCTTTATCAATATCACTTAAATCGTTACGACGAAGCTATTGCAAACTATAAGAAATTTAAGAGCATTGCCAGAGCTGATGATCAAGATGCTAACTCAGTTGATAAATTGATTGCTGAGATTGAAAAACAGAAAAATGATCTTGCTGCTGCAAAAGCACGTGAAGAGCGAGAACAGAAAAAAATTGCAGCTACGCGTGCTGCTTGCCAAGCTATCAATGGAGGCAAAAAACCAGATGTTAAATCTATTGGTAACGATAAAGAACGAATCGAAGTTGGATGGCAGCTAATAGTTGACGCTCAAACAGCTATTCAAAACGGTGATGTGGCAGCTGGTGAGAGTATCGTTAAATGCGCATTTGCTGTTATTCCGGATACTCCCGGAGCAAAAATCGAAGCTTGCGCACCTATGCATGTAATGTGGACACAAATTCTTTACCAACTAGGTCGTCCGCAAGACGCATTAATTTCGGTTCGCGAAGGACTTAAATGCGATCCTAATAATCCCGATGCACAATTAGCCGAACAACAATTAATAGAAATTCTTGGTAAACAGGGAAATACTGTTGAAGAAGCTGCTCCAACCGATGATAATGATAATAAGGGTAAATCCAAGAAAGGAAATAGGGGAAGTAAAAAACGTAAGGTTAAGTAGCTTACCTTATAGGTATATTTTGATGTAATATATATGGTGTGGTTTTTTTTGCGGAGTTTTATATGTCATTACTAAAAAACACCGTTTTTATTTTGCTCATAATGGCGGGTTTGGTTGCCACTGGAGCAGTATTATTTACCAAAATCGCTAGTGCAGAAGAAGTAGTTTATCAGAAAAATCAAGTAGTCGACTTTGGTGATGATACAATTGAAGGCGATTTATCAAAACCAGATGGGCAGTACCTTGAAAGTCAAAAAAAGCTAAGGCATCAAAGATTAATTAAAATTAGGGACAATTTTAAGCCAGAAATCTTGCATTCAGTACAAGATCTCTAATTAATTATAAATAAAGGCATTAGATAGTTTTTTAAGCTGCGAGGAAACAATGGGCGTATTAATTAGCGTGCAAGTATACCGAGGCGACCAGCTCGTAGCGCAGCATCAATTTGATAGTGATGTCAATCGTACTATAAAGATTGGGCGTTTATCATCTGCACAAATTAAACTTGAAGATCCACGAACGTCTCGTATTCATGCTGTTATCGAGTTAGGTGCCAATGATATTACTCTTCATGATATGGGTACCACTGAAGGCACTAGTGTAAACGGCGCCAAAGTTGTTAATGCCAAACTAAAAAATGGCGACCAAGTGACTATTGGCGATACCACGCTAGTAATCACTATGGGTGCAGTAGCTTCTGCGTCACCCACAGTAGCGGCTGCGAATGCGACAGCACCTAATAATATGGCTGCGTCATTTAATGCTGCTGGTCCTGCCTTTGGGGCACCTCCTGCTTTTGCTGCCAAATCATTTGCCGCACCTGGTATTCCGAAAGTAGACTGGGGGCCAGCAACATCTTTTGGTGCACCACAGGTGGCATCTCCAGCAACTGCAAATGTTTCGGCAACTGCAACTCCAGCCGCTTCGCCACCAACTACACGCACCGCACAACAGCTTCGTTTTGATCCTGGCTCTAATAGCGGTCCGATTCCAATTAGACGTATTACTAATGAACGTTTGGGTGCAGCTGCAGTAGAAAGCAAACCTCATCCAGCCTTAGCGCCAGAGCGCCCCATGAGCGCGGAAAATCGCGTTCTTGAGATGCGGTTGTATTGGGGTGAAGTATTACTTGGTATTAGCCATTATTCAAAACCCAAAAAAATAACTATTGGTGAAACTAAAAAGACAGATGTCTTTATTTCGAGTGAAGGACTGCCTGTAGAAGAATTTCCCCTCGTTCGCTATATCGATAATGAGTACGTCCTTACTTTTACCCGCCATATGGAAGGTGAAGTAGAGGTAGGAGGACAACTCGGCAGCTTACAAACTTTATGCGGTTCATCACATGCTCGTAAAGATGACCATCTTTCTGAGAGCTATCAAGTTCGAATGGCAGCCGATTCTAGAGCGATTGTTCATTGGGGTGGTGCCACTTTCGCATTACGTTTTGTAGTACCACCAGAACCATTGCAGCGGCATTTTTGGAAAGATCTCGATCTACATTTTATAAACGTTGCACTGTTATCGTTGTTTTTTCATCTTGCCTTAGTCGTAACGCTGTTAGTGTATCCGTATGATACTGAATCATTACGTGAAGACTTGTTCGATAAACCTGATCGATTTGCAAGTTTAATTTTAGAACCACCCAAACAAAGCGAAACGAATAAAAATCTTCTTGAAAATTTAAAGAAAGAGGTCGAAAGGAAGAAAGAAGAAATCACTAAGAAAATAGAACAAGAGAAACCCAAAAAGGTTAAACCCGACCCTCTCAAAGTTGCTAAATTTAAGCCACCAGTTAAAGTTCGCCCAAGAACTCAAGAAGAAAAAAGTGAAGCCGTTAAACGAAAATTTTCAAAATTATTCGCAGGTGGCGGTGGTGGGGGTAACGCTCCAGGCAGTATTTTAGGCGGTGGTGGCGGTGGTTCACTTTCTGGCACCCTGTCTAATGTTATTGGTACGGCTGGGCGAGGCTCAGCTACAGCGGGTATGGCTGGTCTTGGTATTCGCGGTACAGGGCCATTAACTGGTGGTGGTGTTGGTACTAGCCGAGGAATTGCTGGTATTGGTACCAGCGGCCGTCTTGGAGGTGGTGGTCTAGCTTATGGTTCAAATGTTGGTCTTGGTGGCCGCAAAAATCGTAGTGCACTGCAAATTGGACCTCCACGTATTGAAGGCGCTTTAGATCCAGCGGTTATTAAAAAAGTTATTGACCAAAATCGTAACCAAATACGTTACTGCTACGAAAAAGAATTGAATGTACACCAAAATCTTGAAGGTCGTGTCGCTATGACATGGATAATTAGTGCTACAGGATCAGTTGCTAAAGTTATGGTTAGAGACAGTACTTTAAAGAATGCCAATGTTGAGGATTGCATAAAGAAGAAAATTTTAAATTGGAAATTCCCCGCGCCTGCAGGTGGCGGTATTGTTACGGTGAATTATCCCTTCATATTTAAGGCGACTTAGATCGTGAAATTTTCAAGATCAATGGTGCTTATGGGAGTATACCGTATGCGGAGTATACTGGCAGCATTGTCGTTTATCGCAATTATTGCATCTGCGATTAACGCTCAAGCGCAAGCTCAACCTAAAGGAAATACTGAGGCTAATACTAACGATGCAAAAGTTGCTACAGCCGAAGAAGGTGTTGAGCAGACGCGACCTAATAGAGCTACGGCTCCATTAAAGGCAGTTGTACGTGGTTTTTTCATTGGTACACGATTTAGTATGGGATATATGGTACTGCGTCAAAAGATAGATGATGTGCAAAATTGGCCAGTACTAACGCAGCAAAAGAAAGACGAAGGCTATGGTCTTGGCACTATGCTGCAACTTGAAGTTGGTTATGACATTACCCCTTTGATTGCCATTGAAGTTTTAGGCGGTGCTTCTTTAATTAATGGCACTCGTAAAGATCGAGTACGTGACCTTGGGGTTATGTTTGGTGGTTTAGGTCTTCGTGTTGCTCCAAGAATCAATGATAGATTTCGCGCTGTCGTAGCTGCTGGCGCTGGGTATGCAAATGCAGATAATGCTGTTGATGAAGCTGAAACAGGAGCAGTTGCATTTATTAATGGCGGTATTGAATATTACGTGCATGTTCGGCATTTTTCTATAGGTATTGATGTTACGATACTTTGTCCTGTGCAACCAATGCGTCTATTTGTGGGTCTTGGTCCACAAGTAAAATATACGTTTTAAACTTTTATTTATCGCTAAATTATTCAAAGTTGATCAAGCAATCACAAGCCGAGCAACTAGCAGCAATATCTAACCAGATATATCGCAAACAATTGACCACATCTTCAGGAGGGAATTTATCCATACGTGATGAATGTGGCGGTTTATGGATTACCCCTAAAAAAATTGATAAGGGATGTTTATTGCCTGAGCATATGGTGCATATTGCCGCTGATGGATCGTTTAATAGCGTTTATTCACCAACTTCTGAATGGCCATTTCATTCTGCAGTTATGCAAACGAGACCTGATATTTGTGCATTAGTGCATGCTCATCCAATATCTTTAGTAGCTTTCGCTATTACCAGAACAAAATTACCACTAAATCAATTTCCTTTATTAAGGTGTTATGTTGGAAAGTTAGGTTATATTGCATATGCTACACCTGGTTCAAAAAAGTTGAGTAAAATTGTTGCACAAGAGTTTGCAACAGGATGTGATATGGTAATTTTAGAAAATCATGGTGTGATAACTAGTGGCACAAATTTAAATGAAGCATATAATCGTTTAAGAGCTTTAGAACATCTTGCCGAAATTTATATAGCAGCAACTCGTTTAGGTAATTTAGAATACTTAACTGTTCGGCTTATGGCGCAAGCTTTATCTATGCAAATGCCACAAAAATTTGAATCTGTTTCTTGTGATATATCTTCTCAATATATTAAACGTCAAGAATTATTAGCATATTTACAAAGAGCTGAGTCTCGCGGTTTATTAGGCAGTCCAGGTGGAACTATATCAAGCCGTTGTGATAATGGTTTTTTAATTGCATCTGAAGGTATGGATATCGATGGCATGCAGCCAAATGATTTAGTTTATATCACAAGCGATGGGTGTCAATTAAATAAAATTCCTCATGCTACTGTTGAGTTGCATAAAAAAATCTATGAATTACATCCAAATATTAATGCGATAGCGATAGTATTACCCGTAAATCTCATGGCTTTTGCAGCAACTAATACTGCTTATGAAATTCATACTAATCCAGAGTCATTTATAATATTAAAATCTATTACTAATTTGTCGTTTGATGAAGGGTTTGATAATACACGAATAGCTAATGCGATAAGTGAAGATAGACCAATAGCTTTAATCAAAAATTCATCGGCAGTGGTTTGTGGTAATTCACCATTTATGGTGCTTGATCGCTTAGAAGTTGCAGAAACAGTCGCCGCCACATTAATTCAGGCAAAAGTTATAGGGGATATTACGCGATTATCACAGGCGGATCTTATTGAAATTAGTAAAACCTATGGTTAAGACACACTATATTCGTTTAAAAAATTAAATAATAGGCAACGGGTGCAAGATCAAAAATTGCTTTTCTTGAGAGAATGATAGAGACGATTTCGAATAAGCTCTCACTTAAAATTCCCTATTCC
>JAFGEK010000166.1 GCA_016931625.1 Deltaproteobacteria bacterium
CCATGCCCAAGCATTTGCTGAGAGGTTATAAATGCCGGCGCGTAAAGCACGATGCGCGCCGGTCATACGCGCAAGCCAAGCGAAACCGGTAGTGCTGCGAATTAATCCTTGCGCAGCGAGTTCATGCGCTATGCTGGTTAAGTTGGCATTTGGAGCGATAACAATTGTATGCGTATTTGTTGTTGATAACGATACCGGGGCAACTAATAATAATAACGATGCTGCAATTGCGATACTGGCTGCTAAGCTGCTGGAAATTACATGTTTAATAGCGCGATTACGTGATTGTTTCTCCAAATTAATAATACTTTGTGGTTGGGTGTCATTAATAATATTTACATTACTAAATAAAAAGTTCGGATGATTAAGTTCGGTTTCAATTACCTTTGAATCATTGATTGAGTTAAGCTCGGTTTCATTGATAAATGTGTTGCAGATAATATTATCTTGAAGCTTTATGGATTCACTGACATTGTCAATTACTATTGGTATAATTGGTTCTTTTTTCTCAATATCGGCTGGTGCTAACGAAGCATGGACAATCTCAGAGCAGATAGATTCACCAAGATCTAAATTTAATTCTTCATTTGTTTGATGTTGCTCATTATCGTCGTTTATTAAAGCATTATCATTTGAAATTTGTTCTTGGTGAATAACATCGGTTTCAATTGTTAGGAGATCATCTTTTTGTATATCAGCATTATCATTATCGATTGCCGTTTCTGCTATATTTTGTACAAACTCTATGTTTGCAGTATTACGTGTAGCAGTTGGACGGTTACGACGAGGAACTCGTAAAGGTACATAAGAGCGTCGAATATTAAATTGTGGTATAAATTGCTGATTATTAGAAATAGCTAGTACTTCACCCGAAAGTGTTGTGTGACAAAAAGTAAAGGTAGCATTAATTTGTTCAAGAGATAAAGGCTGCTCACATGAATCGCAGTAAGCTAAGCCCACAATACCGCCAGGCATTGCTAATGAAATAATTGCATAAGCTCGTGGAATTTCAATACCCAAAGCATAGGCTATATTGGCACCACCAGGACTGCGACCTGAACCAATAATTGGTGAAGAAGCTTCAATAGCCCAACGCAGAGGTGATTTTTCACGCAAAGAAATACTTAGACCAAGAGATTGGTGACACAGACCATGCACCGCAACAACTTCGGCAGAGGTTCTATTAATGGCAAATATTGCGACTCTGCTAAAAAACCTGCCTAAATTTTGAGCCCACTGTCTGGCTGATGGTCTTACAAATTTAGATTTAGCTGGGTAGGTTATCATCCTACATGAGATCATGACCTTAAAATGAGAAAATTAGCAAATTATTAGCATGTATGCGTAATAACTAAATCAAAATATGCTAATCTTACAAATAGTCACTTACACCAGTGATTAATTTTATAAAATTTCTGATAATTAGGGGTCGTCTTACTCAAGATATCTATGTTGCAATGGTGTATGCTGGAATACATAGGGCGTGTAACATGGCCGACAAGGTCTTGGATGAACTCAATAAGCTTCTTGAAGACGTTGAAACTTTACGTCCGTCTGTATCAAAGCAAACGCCGCCAGTTAATTCTAATGCGGTAAAAGATAAACCATTAATTGAATCTGCGCCAAATAAGCATAAAATAAATGAAGAAGTGGATAAGTCAACTCAAAATAAGTCTGTTGCAGTTTTCGGTGATGGAGACACCCATCGTGATGTATTATTGCCTGAAGAATTAGACCAACCTTCATCTATATTTGTTATTACTGAAGATTTAGAAGAAGATTCACTGCAAGTTCATCCAATACAAGAGTTAGAAGAATTAGAACAGATAAATACATCGAAGACTGATGGAAATATGGTTACCCGGCAATTACCGTGTAATCGTAATCCAATTTCAAGCGCCAATTTAAATAGCCCGCCACCTCTACCTGCTAAAGAGTCAGATAATATTTCGGCACAAAAAGAATCGGAAACTAATGCCAATCGAACAAGACCACTGTATAGTGTGCCTAATAAAGATATACCCAATGGTACAGATGTTTTAGAACTAGAAGATATTCCAGTAGTTATCCCACCACAACCAGAAGATGAATTTTTAAAACCTGGCACTAAAATTAGCGTATATGTGATTGAGACTATTCTCAGCCGTGGAGGTATGGCAGAGGTATATTTAGCTCATCATACTGCTCTTGGTAAAAAGGTATGTTTAAAACGTCTTAGCCCACAGTTTGCACGTGAGCCACGTTGGGTTGAAAGATTTTTAGTAGAAGGTCGGCGGGCCAGTCAAATACATCATCCAAATGTAATTGAAATAAACGATTTGGTATCGATTGAAGATAATCATTTTTTAGTTATGGAGTATTTACCAGGTGAGAGTCTTGAAGATCGTATTAAACGAGTACATGCGTTGTCGTTTTCAGATATATTGAATATTGGTGAGCAATTATGTGATGCTTTGCTGGCAGTGCACGCTGCACATATTGTGCATCGGGATTTAAAGCCATCAAATGTGTTTCTTGATACCGGCACCAATACTGGCGAACATGTTAAATTACTTGATTTTGGAATTGCCAAACTTGTTGCTGAGTCACTAGATAGTGGCGCATTTCGCACAGGTACTGGGGTAATGATTGGAACACCTGGCTATATGGCCCCAGAGCAAATTGCTGGTGACAATATCGATTATCGTGCGGATATTTATTGTGTTGGGCTAATTCTATTTGAAATGGTTACCGGTGAACGACCATTTTCTGGTAGCACTTATTCACAGTTATTATATCAACATGCTACTTCATTGCCGACACCACCCGATCGCATTAATCGCCAAAATTGTCCAGGACCACTTGCTGATTTAATAATGCAATGTCTTGAAAAAGATCCAAACAAACGTCCCCAGAGTATGGAAGAAGTTAAAACCAGACTACTTGATTGTGAAGATAGTGATCGCAAAATTGCTTATGGTAGATCAAACACTTTTAAGTTTATTAGTTTTGTGTTGCTGCTTTTGGCCGTAATTGTTGCTGCTTATTTTGCTTATTCGTTTATCGAACCGCAGTCGGCCCAAAAAATAAATATATTCGGTGGCATAATGTCTAAAACTCATGAAAATATTGAGAGTGCCAATATCGAAATAAAACCTGAAAAAATAATTGATACAAATTCAGAGGCTAAATCTTCTACTGAAGAAATCAAAAACGATGATAAAAAAATAAAAAACAAGAATGCTAACGAAACTACTAAGACAAATAGTATAGCACCTTCACCTACATCAAACTCCAATGCAGGTAAAAGTAAGAAACCTGCACACAAACGTCGTCCACGTAAAACAAATTCTAATTCAGGATCATTTTTTGATCGATATTGAAATTTGTAATTATATTAAATAGTTGCAGTAATTAGTTAAAGTACATTTTTTACAGGCATATTTTAGTATTTGCTGCTATTATTAGTAAGAGGTGGCGGCGGGTATTACGTTGTAGGCGGTAAATAATACATGCAGGTGAACTTGCTGACCTGCATTTTACGTCTGCAGGATGATGAGTATTATGAAGTACTGGTTTGTTTGTTTAAATATGGCGGCACTTTTTTCAAACAAAATACGCTCATCGGCATGGATACTTACCTTATATAAAAATCAAAATAATCGAAGTGGTTTTCATTCTATTAGTAGCGAAGAGCTAATTTGAGACTAGAGACATTTATGGCCGTTTCTAGAAGTAGTTTTTTAGTTTTTATGGCAGTATTAAGTACTCCATTGCAATTAATATACGCACAAGAAACCACACCAAAGCGTGTGGCGATGTTTCCCTTGGGAATTAAAGGAAACGTTAGTAAAGAATCAGCGGTTAGTTTGCAAAATATTCAGAATAAATTAAATGAAGGACCAAGTTCCGATACTCAACTTGAGATAATAATTGGAGATGAGATTGACCAAAAACTTAACAAACCTGCACTAAAAGCAATTGCAAAATGTGAGCGTGTATCTCGTTATGAGCTATGTCTCAGACGCTTGGTGCGCAAATTAGATACAGATGAAATTATTACCGGTCGCTTCGAGGCTAACTCTAATAATGTTAGATTGCTTATATTGGCAATAGATCAACATGGTAAGGTGGAAGTTCGTGCTAATTTAGTACAAGCAACTACTATAGCTTTAGAATCAAGAATGAATCCACAACAAATAGCAAAAATATATGATGTAACATATAAAGAAAAACAAAAGCCGGTTCCCGAAATCGCAGCAAATGAAACAAACGACAATAAGCCGCAATCAATAATTGATGATTCGCTTGTTTTAACCCCACCCCCAACCCCCTCTTCTAATAATAATATAAGTAATATCGTGCAAACCCCGCCGCCCAAAAAACCGCCAATTTATGTTGAAAAATCACATGCCTTGCGATGGACCGGTTTAGTTATTGCTAGTGTCGGTATGATAGCTGCTGGCGTTGGTGGTTACTATTCATTTAGTGCTGATAGTCAAGGTGATATTACTCCTGATGGTACAACCACACAACGTCAAGCTTTTACAAAATACGAAGCCGCCCAAGATAAGGCAAAAAAAGGCAAATGGATATTAGTCGGTGGAGGAGCATTATTTGCAGTAGGTGCAACCCTATTTGTGATTGATTTCTAATTCAATTGCCCTCATGACACCAATGCCAAGCGTTTTGAAATATTTTAAGCCATGGTGACACATTTTCATTAATTTGTAGGCTAGTTGGTCGATAGGGCATTTGCCAGGATAAAAAGCAGCGTTCAGGATGAGGCATCATCGCTAAATGTCTGCCATCAATAGAGCATAAACCAGCAATACCTAATTGTGAGCCATTAGGATTAAATGGGTATTGTTGCGTGACTTCGCCTTCATCATCCACATAAAAAACCGGAACTAAACGACGTTTTATAATATCATCAAGAATATCTTGAGAGCGACAATGTAGGCGACCTTCGCCATGATTAACCCAAACTCCAAGTTTTGAGCCTTGCATATCACGTAGCATAACTGCTGAACTTTCATTTATACTAACGGTAACCCAACGAGATTCAAGCCGGCCTGAAAGATTGTGAATAAAACGTGGCTGTAAATCATTGCTAACCCCAGTAGCTGGCACCCAACCTAATAGTGCTGATAACTGAGCACCATTGCAGACACCTAGTGAAAAAGTATCGGGTCGCTCGCGGAAATCAGCAAACATCTGAGCTAAATCAGAGTGATGAAGAATAATACCGGCCCAACCTTTGGCACTATCAAGAACATCGGCATATGAAAAACCACCAGGGAAAGCTATACCGCGAAAAGCATCAAGGTGAATACGTTGAGCGAGTAGATCGCTCATGGCCACATCCCAAGTTTCAAACCCAGCCAACGTAAAAGCAGCCGCCATTTCGCGGTCACCGTTAGTTCCTTCTTCACGTAAAATTGCAACGCGTGGCTTATTATTGCTTTGTAAATGCTTCGTAAGTGTTGATTGTACTTTATAAGTTATTTTATATGTTGGGCCACGACGATTATGAGTCTTTGGTAGTTCATTTGCACATATAGCTGATGTCTGTAGGTGTTCTAAACGATCACTTGTTGCTTCCCACCAACTAAGTAAGGTATCGGTGGCTTCATCAAGTAAAACTATATCATCATTTTCAATAACAATACGACCATTAGTGGTTGTATGGGCTATTTTGATTGTTGGTATATGTAACCCTTGTAAGTATGAAAATACTTCAGCAATATTTTCATCCGCTACTTCAATGACCAAACCTAATTCTTCTGCAAAAAGCGTGGCAAATGGATTTTGTGCATCAGCAAGTTTAATACGTAAGCCACAACCACAAGGCATTGCCATTTCAGCTAAAGTTGTAATCAAACCACCATCACTAATATCATGGCCAGCAAGAATCAATTGTTGGTCGAGCAACTGCTGTATCGCATTAAAAGTACGTTTTAGTAATGTGGTATCATCAACATCTGGAGTATTTATACCAACTTGCGATAACACTTGAGCTAAAGCTGAACCGCCAAGACGGCGTTTGCCACATGCAATATCGAGTAAAAATAAACGACTGTTGCCAGGCAGTTTTATATCTGGAGTAACCACACAAGAAATATCAGGCACCATGGCATAAGCCGAAACTACAACTTGACCAGGTGCTTTAACTGTTTCATTACCAACACGAGCAGCCATTGACAGACTATCTTTACCGCCGTCAGCAGCAATACCGAGATTAACCATTACATCGCGCAATGCTGCTACTGCATCATAAAGAGCTGCCCCTTCACCTGGGAGTTTTGCCGCCCACATCCAATTTACTGAAGCCTTAATATCTTCTATCTTTGAGATTCGTGCCCAGACAATGTTGGTTAATGCTTCAGCAACTGACATACGTGCACCAGCCGCAGGTGAAACTAAACCTTTTAGTGGCTGTTCACCAATAGCAATGGCAGCACCAGTTTTGTTAGTAAAGCTTTGTGCAATAACTGCAACATCTGCAACCGTAAGTTGGCGTGGTCCACAACATTGTTGCTGTACAATAAGGCCAGTAACGCTACGATCAACCTTGCGAACTAGGTAGCCTTTAGAACCAACTGCGGGCAGACGAAAAACGTTTTGTAGCGCTTCAGCAATCGTTAAATCTTTGGGCAATTTTAAGGGGTATAATACTGAAGGTTTGCGAGTAATTTCGAAATTTTTCTGTGGTATGTTTGTTAAAATGGGACCTAACTCAAGGTTAACGGGTGTTGTGTTATTTAAGTTATCATGTACAACAACGCGACCATCACCAGTAATTTCACCAAGGTCTTCACATGCCACTTTTTCACGAATGCATAAGTCTTTAAAAGTTTGCAGGTGTTGTGGTTGCAATAATAAAGCTGAACGTTCTTGGTATTCAGCTCCCCAAATTTCTAATACCGATAAACTTTTATCACCAATATTAATGTTGCGAATTTCAATGCGGCCACCTACTGGCTCCATGAGTTCAGTAATAACATTACATGGACCGCCAGCACCTTGGTCGTGAATACTAATAATGGGATTATCATCGCCCATTTCAACGCAAGCGCGAATAACCCGATTGAGCTTTTGCTCCATCTGGGCGTCACCACGTTGCACGGCGCTAAAATCAAGCTCTTCTTTATTTTCACCTTGAATCATGCTGGAAGCCGCACCGCCGCCAATACCAATACGATAAGCGGGGCCACCAACGGCAACAATGCGCATCCCGACTTCAGCTTTGCCTTTATTAATGTGACGATGATCGATTTGCCCAACCCCACCGGTAAACATAATGGGCTTGATCCATTCACGTCGATCACCGTCAGGCAAACGTTGACCAAAAGAACGAACAAACCCTTGAATTACCGGCTCGCCGAATTTGTTACCATAGTCAGAAGCGCCATTGCTTTCTTCAATTAAAATTTGCGCTGGTGCAGCTAAATTGTTTGAGTACTCAAAGCAGGCATCTTCTCCAGGTATTTCGTAATCGTCGAGATTAAGACAGCCGACCCCATAACCTGCAGTTGCAGCAAGCACGAGCGAGCCAGCGCCAGTAGCGTGGCCATCACGAATACGGCCACCAGTGCCAGTTTGGGCACCAGGAAAAGGTGCTACTCCACTAGGAAAGTTATGCGTTTCGGCGGTGAATAAAAGATCGTAATCGACATCACGGTTGATAAATGGTGATGGAGCACCAGGGGTAGTTGGCATTAGCGCACTGATTTTATTGCCACGAATAGCGCTAGAGTTGTCACAAAACGCAATAACACTATTATTGTGATGAGCGTCTAGCGTTGAGTGCACCATTTTAAATAACGTCTCTGGAGCACGCGCACCATTTATGCTTAATGAACCTTTAAAAAACCAATGTCGTGAATGTTCACTATTGGCTTGGGCTAATTGAAAACATTCGACATCTGTGGGGTCACGGTGAAAATATTCAGAAAATAATCGATAATAAAAGTTGATATCCCAATCATCCATACCCAAGCCAAGTTCATTATTTAGTTCGCGCAAGGCCTCAATACCTTGTGAAATGATTGGTACGGTTTGAACAGGCTTAGGTTTAAGACCAGTATCAAAAGTGACTAAAGGAGTAGGGTAAGTGCATTCAGTCATGCGATCATGATGCTTAGCGATAAAATCTTGGCGATTACTTTCGGGTGGCAATAAATAGCGTCGTGATCGCTCAAGGCGAGTTACCGTATCAAGACCACAAGCGTGACAAATTGCGACTGCATTAGTTGAAAATGCGGTTTCAAAATTAAGTCGCGGACCGATTTCGACTATGTCTTGTGAGTGATTATTATGATTATTAAAAAAAGACTCTGCGGCAAAAAATTCAGGTTCAAAGGTTTCTGAAAGCAACCAATTTAAGATCTGCTTTTGTTCTTGGTTGAGAGACTTTGTTGTGTCGACGTAAAAGCAATATTCCATTGCAGCGTCCACCATTCGGTAGAATCGCTCAATCATGATGCAAATCTCCTTTTGCTTTCGCGGCGTTGTCTAAATAAAGCGTAACTTTAGGGGGACACCCCCAAGTTAACTGCGTTATAATGTTTTCTTGGTGCCTACTTAGAACAGGCTTGCTTGTCTAGCTTTATCGCAACATTTGTCATTTATTGATTTAAGTTGGCGATCGATTGAAAATTTTAATAAAAGGTGAATGGTAAATTATTAAGTAAACTTGACCTAAAATGTTAAACAAAAATAATTAGTTATGGGCTAACAGGTGAGCTTAAATTAAAGTGAAATGAATTTTTGTGAAATTTTTGTTAAATGGTTCAAGTGATAATTCTTTATATTTAACGCTGTTGTTGTATTTCTATGCTAGCCCCATCAACGATACTAGCAACTCCGCCTTCTTCTTGATCGATACGTTCTACAATGATTCGTTCACCATTGCGTAAAGTGCCAGATTTATCGCGAATAATTGCAGTATTTGCATTGCGATTTAGTACTTCAACATTGCGAGACACGGCCCGCCCTGAGACATCAACTAATACATGGGTACCTTGATTATTTTTTACTATGCTTGCAGTAGGTATTTCATAGGCACGTTCAATAAATTCGCGCACTAAGCGAAATTCTTTTGGCGGTATTTGGGCAAAAGAACCAGCAGGATCATTTAATAATACGATTATTTGTTTATTACCTTCTTGGTCATTTACTGCCGCAATTTTTGCCTGACTTGGAGTGCCTAAAGCAATTGATACAAATGATTCAGCTCCAGGCATAAGTTGGCCTGCATTTTTGGTGTTAAATACTAAATTTACTGCTGAATTATCTCGTAAAAGTATAGCTTTTTGCCCGGCTTTACCATTTTTACCTACTTGTACTGCAACTTCGATCACTGTTCCTGCAAATGGCGAACGAATTTGCTTCTGCGCCACTTGTGCTTCAATTTGTTGAAGTTTTTTCTGCGCGACTTGTAATTTTTGCTTTATCTTTTCTGCTGCAATGCCTGGTTTGCGAGCACGTTTAGCTAGTTGTGATAGTTTTTTATTTGCTTTTGCCCGTGCCTTTTTTAAACGATCTAATTCACGTTTTTGGGCTCCAGCATGAGTTGATAAATTCGCAATTTTTAATTTTTCTAACTTGTCATTTATTTCATCGCGCGCAGCAGTCTTTGCTTCGCGCTCTTTTAAAATTTTATTAAGTTTAATTGTGGCATTGTTATATTCTTTGCTTATTTTTTTAACAGCTGCCATGGCTTTTTTCAGTTGTTTGGCTAATGGTGCTGGTAAAGCCAGTTCTACCAAGACTTGATTGGCTTGGGTTCGCGCGTCGCGGGCAACTTTAACTTCAGCAATTTTTCCTTTTACTGGCAGCGCTAGCCATATTTCGTTTGCCGCTTGTACTTTAATTGCTGGTTCTTCTAAATAAACAGGTAATCGTTGAGCTTGCAGAGTGATAACTGCTGTTTTGATTGAACCTTCAAAAAGGTGGTTACTTTTAACAAAGTAGTAAAGACCTACTGCAGTGCCCCCCACTAAAACAACCAGCACTAATAGCCAAAGTAATCGTGAAGATAAATTGCTCTCTTCATGATGTATGGGTAAAGGGTCATCTGCAATTGAACTAATGCTTCCTGTTTTTGTCTCGGCAAGTGGTGATATTTCTGCTGCAAGTTCAGGATATAATTCGCAAGCTTGCGTCCATAAATAATCAACTTCAGCTGGTCCGCTTGAATCGCCAATAATTTCAAGGTGGCTAACTAATTTGGCTAAGCCAGCATCTTGAGGATTTAGCTCTTTAGCGGCTAAAAAATAATCGCGAGCATGAACTAGATATCCTTGCCGCACGTGTAACAATGCACTTTTAAGTAATCTTTTTAGCTCAGCTTCATCAAACGGCTCGTTGATAGCGTCTATAAGATCAATATCTTCAATAATCTCAGCGTCGCCTTCAGCTTTAACGTCGCGACGATCCATTACTTTAGTAGTATCTTCATTTGGTGACGGTGAAGATGGAGAATTGTCTTTTTCAATAAAACCCATTGAGTCAAGTTGGTTGATAAACTTGGCTAGATCAGGTTCAGAAATATCAAAATTGTATTCATTTTTTACTGCAGTAATTATTTCGCTAAGTTGACGCACCCCGTCGAGTTTTTGGGCAATAAGATATTCGATTTCATAGAGGCGAAAACTCGTCTGAGCTAATGGGTCATCAATACGATAAAAAACGACCCCTTGTTGCTCTTCGCGTGAGCATTTGAGATCGCTACGAAAGCGGTGTTGCATTGCGACTCTATACGTTTTACGGTTCGAAGCCCAAAATTGGTCAACGAAAAACCGTGATTATTAGAAGTATAATTCGAGGTGGTAAGTTAGCGCAAAAAAAAACACTCTAATTAGCTGACTCTTAGTCTCATTTTTCACTTTTATCGGAATTGAATTCCTACTTTCGTAGGAATGACGAGGAGTTACGTAAAACTCTCTACGTCATGCCCTCGAAAGAGGGCATCCAGTAAAGCCTAATAA
>JAFGEK010000167.1 GCA_016931625.1 Deltaproteobacteria bacterium
GCACCTTAGCAGTTGGACTCTTTGCTCAAGCTCCCTATGCGGCATCTGCCGGGCTTGGCGAAGTTAACGGACTTTTCTTTGGTGGTGGTTTTCACTTGCTTGGTGTTCAAGCACTTGGTGTGGTCTCAGTTGCAGCTTGGGTTCTAAGTGCATCAGCCCTGCTATTCTTTGCGATCAAGAAAATCATTGGTCTGCGCGTCGACGCTCACGACGAAATTCGCGGTCTTGATATCGGTGAACATGGCATGGAAGCTTATGCTGGTTTCCAAATTTTCAGCAATGAATAGGAGGCTATTAACAAAATGAAACTGATTATTGCATACATTCAACCTGAAAAGCTTAATGATGTTAAGCAAGAATTATACAAATCCAAAATCTTAAAAATGTCGGTAACCAATTCATTAGGTTGCGGACAACAAGGCGGTTACCACGAATCGTATCGCGGCGTGGATATTGAAGTAAAGTTGCTTAAAAAAATACGTATTGAAATTGCGGTTAACGAAGATTTCGTTAAACCTACTGTCGAAGCAATCATTAAAGGCGCGCGCACAGGAAATATCGGGGATGGCAAAATTTTCATCCAAGATCTGCAAGAAGTCATACGTATACGTACTGGTGAAACAGGTAATGTCGCCATCGGATGATCCAACTAATCAAGAAGTCGCGCGACCTAAGTGTCGCGCGACCTTGAGAATTGCTAGAGATCTGTGCCAATAAGAAAGCTGCTGGGCAGTATCGCACAGCCTATTCCTAAACCCCGCGAATCACAATAATGTGAATAGCGGGTAAATAAGGAGAATACATGGCCGGCGGCGTTAATAAAGTTATTCTTATTGGTAATTTAGGTGCAGATCCTGAGCTACGCTACACTCCGGGCGGACAGCCTGTAGCCAATTTTCGTATTGCCACTAGTGATACTTGGATAGACAAGCAAGGACAAAAACAAGAACGAACCGAATGGCATCGCATTGTTGCCTGGGGTAAACTCGCGGAATTATGCGGTGAATATCTTACCAAAGGGCGTCAAGTTTATATTGAAGGCAAATTGCAAACTCGCCAATGGGAAGATCGTGATGGCAATAAACGTTATACTACCGATATTGTCGCTCGCGAACTTACATTTTTAGGCAATCGCGGCGATGGCGCTCCTGCTGGCAATCGCAATAAAGCATCTGCAGGCACAACATTAAATTCGGCTGATGATCCTGGCTATGATTACGGGCCTCCGCCAATGGGTGATGATAACGTACCCTTCTAGCTAACAACAAAATAAAAAAACGCCGAAGTTTTGAGCTTTTGAGCACAACAGCGTTATAATGTAGTGCGTGAACAATAGCACAAAATCTCAAGACGCTTCTGTTGTGCATCAACACGACCGCGGTTTGCTACGTGTCCGTAATAGGCTGCAAGAAATTCAAAGGCATGACCTCAATACGATAGAAAGTCGATTTCATCGAGTTTTTTTTAAAATTATTCAAGTCTTATTATTAGTGGGAAGACTTGATATCATCAGTCGATTGCAATTGCATGCCCAAGCTTTAACCTATGACACTATGTTAGCCATTGTACCTTTGCTGGCTATTGTTTTTGCGGTAGTTAGTGGTTTTGGCGGTCTTGCTGATCTTCGTATTCACTTAGAAGAACTCATACTTAATAATATTTCAGCAGCGGATGAAGTTCGTGCGGCAGTAGGAGATTATTTACACCGAGTATTTAGCTCTTTTAATACCGGGACTTTTAGTGCCATTTCTATTGTGGTTCTTATCTATTCAGTATTATCCCTACTCGGTCACATTGAATTTTCGATCAACAATGTGTTTGGCACCAAGTCCCAAAGACCATGGTTATCAAGGTTGATTACTTACTGGGCTCTGCTTACTCTTGGACCAGTGCTACTTGGCGCTTCGTTTGCATTAACGGCAGCTCTGCAAAGCTCGAGTATAGGAAATATTCTTACTGGTCTTGGTTTTAGTGGCATTTTAATACGCCTGTTGCCTTTAATAATTACCTGGATAGCTTTTGCCTCAATTTATGCAGTTGTTCCAAATATTCGTGTTCGCCCTTCAGCCGCAATATTTGCTGCTGTAGTAGCCGGTTCTCTTTGGGCCTTGGCGAAATTTCTTTATGCCATTTATGCCAAGCGTTATCTCTCAGTACAAAATATATATGGCTCGTTAGCAGCAGTACCGCTATTTATTTTATGGATATATGTATCTTGGCTATTGGTTCTGCTGGGAGCCCAGCTTGCTTTTGCTTATCAACATGCCTCAACATACGCTAAAGAAACACAAGCTCAAAACGCTAATCAAGCTTACCGCGAGCGTGTTGCCTGCAGAACTTTTCTTGAAATAGCTTATGATTTCTTTTTAGGTAATCAACCAACTGATCCTGATCGATTAGCTAAAAATCTCGATATTCCAAGACGTTTAATTGAAGCAGTGGTTGCCAATTTAAAAATTGGCGGCTTTGTACATGAGGTTGAAGGTGGCGGCTTGTTGCCGGCAAAAGACATTTCGCAAGTTAGTGTTGCGGACATTATAAATTTAATGCGCGTTGGTATTGGTGTGCGTTTGGCAATAAATGATGATCATACCCAAAAGGTATTAGATGAGCTTCTCGACAGTTTAGATCGCGATCTGATACATAAAGTTGGAGATATTAACTTTCGTGATCTCATACAAAGTTTGGATGACACTGCCACTAGTTCGTTGACAGCAGAGGCGCAAGGCGAAAATACTCTACGTGTTAATACTTAAAAATTATCAATTGCTGGTGACGAAGTATTTATTGTAGTTTGGAGGTATTTCGTGTTTACGGTTACAGTCACTGAAAAATGTGGGAAAATACAAATACTTGAGTTCGAAAAAAACGAACTGACCGTAGGGCGTACACAGTTAAATGATATCGTATTACCTAAAGGTAACATTTCTAAACAACACGCACGTATTATTTGTAAAAATGGTTCATTTATCGTCATCGACTCTAAAAGCACTAATGGTACCTTCATCAATGGTAACCGTATCAGTGAACCCTATGATTTAAAAAACTCTGATAAAATTGATATTGGCGATTTCACTATTAGTATTAAAAAGAAACGAAAGAAAAAATTAGGCCCCAATGACCCCACCGGGCCTCATGAAATCCCTAAACCACCTGAAGAAAACAAACACCAAGAACCAGAAAGTAGTAATGAGCCTGCAGAGGGTGAAGCTTATAACGATGACTGGTCACAGGCCGATGATGACGCCGTAAATGCTTTAGAAGAAAGCAGCGGTATCCTATCTTCTGATGAAATATTAGAAGTTAGTGGTCAAGAAGATATCGTAGAGCCAGAAAAAAACGATACTGATCACCTTGTTGACCAAGCAGTAGCTCCAACTGAAGCGCGAGATATTTTAGGTGTATCTCTATTAAATCAATGGCTTCATGACGATACAATTTCTGCAATTACAGCTAATGGCCCGTATAGCATTCAAATAGACCGCAGTGGACAAATTGAACATAGTGAACAATTATTTGCTGATGTAAATGATATGACCGAAGCTATTAGGCAGGTAGCTAATATAAATACCGGTAGCAATGAACAAAATAGCCCTATTATTGATACACGTTTTGAAGATGGTACTTATTTTAATGCAATTTTAACGCCATGGGCAGTCGATGGCCCAAGTCTTATTATTCGTAAACAATCGCAAGAGCCTTTACAAGTCGATGAACTAGTGGCGCACGAAACTCTTACTGCGGCCATGAGTATTTTCTTAGAAAACTGTGTCTTGGCAAGAAAAAATATTATTGTTACCGGCTGCTATGACAGCGGTAAAACAACTACATTAAATGTATTAGCAAATTTTATTCCAGTCGAACAACGGGTTGTCACTATCGAAAACGTCTGTGAATTACGTCTCGAACTTGATGACGTTGTTCGATTGCAGGCAAATCCACAAGATGCAAATGGTACCAAACAGTCGGTGTCTTTATATAATTTAGTGCATACGGCAATGGGATTTCGCACCGAACGTTTAATCCTTGGTGATTGCCAAGGAGATGAAGCGCTAGCTTGGCTGCATGCTTTAAGTAATGGTTTTGATGGTTCGCTGCTAGCAATACAGGCTCACAATACTGCTAGCGCCTTGTTGCGCCTTGAAACTTTAGCTTTAGCCGCTTATGATAATGCTGCAATAAAACAAACCTTGCGTGAACTAATAGCAAACAATGTTGATATTATTGTGCATCAACGCCGCTTCGCTGATGGAGTACGCCGTGTTGCTGCTATCGCAGAAGTCGTTGGGGTTGAGGGTGATTTTGTTGCCACTCGCAACCTTTTTATTTTCGACCATAAAGGTCTTGACTCGCAAGGAAAAATACTCGGGCGTTTTCGCCCTACTGGTATCGTACCGAGCTTTTATGACAGCTTACAAGAGTTCGGTATTACCGCCGATGCTTCGATATTTCAATTGTAGTTTTTTCTGGTGAACCAATGAACTATTTTGCCTCTAATAAAGAAGCTTGGAATGAAGTGTTTGCCAAACATCAAAAAGGCTATAAACCTAATCCCATACACGAGCAACTTAAACATCATTTTTCTTATATTGATAATAATCTCAAACAAGCCTTAGAGCTTATTGGCTACAAAAACAAAAATATTGCACAATTTTGTTGCAATAACAGCCGAGAAATACTCTCAATAGTTAACTCGGGCGCCAAATCTGGAGTGGGATTCGATATTTCTGAAAATTTCATCAATGAAGGTAACACGTTTTCATTAACCACAACCACTGGCACCATTTGGTTTAGCTGGTTTAACTATTTGCCCATCTTAAATTAGTTGGGGGAAAAATTTATTGAACTATAGATGCCAGATGTGCAATCGGTTCCATCATTAACTGCATCAGCTCTTCTGCTAATGGAGTTAATCTATTATCATGTTGCCATGCAGGGTGTTGCTTAATAGTCGATTGTAAAGTTTCTATACGTTTTAGCACTATCTTTAATGCACCACCTTCACGAAACCTTTTAATAAAATATGTTACATCATCAAGCTTTGTTACCTGACGTTCAGTTCGTAAGAGAGTTAATAATTCCGCCTGTTCTTCGGAATTTTCTAATAGATGGGCAACAACTAAACAGCTCACTTTACCTTCGTATAGATCAGAACCAACTAAGTCACGTCCTTTATTGCCATATAAATCAAGAACGTCATCTTGCATCTGAAACAACAGACCAAGTTTGGCAAAAGGTTCTGCTATCATTGTAGCAGTTTCTGAATCATAACCTGCGATAAGTGCCGCCCCCAAAACTGGCAATTCAAAAAGAGCGCTAGTCTTACCGATAGCAATGCTATCATAATTGTGCCAATCGATTGAGTCATGACTGCGAAGCGCTTGCTCTTGAGCTTGACCGCGAATTACGGCAACCGTTCGCGTAGATAAGGCATAACATAATTGCCAACGAATGGTGTCTGGCACCAGTATTTTCTCAACCATTGAATACGGTGCAATCAACATTAAATCGCCGACATTAATCGCCTGAATAGCACCATGACGCGCCCAAACGGTTGTCTGACCTCGGCGTTGCTCATCGCCGTCTTGCAAGTCATCATGCACAAGCGTCGCATTATGAACTAACTCACAAACAGCAGCCCAATTAATACCTACCTCACGAGCCGCTGCAAATGCATTAACAGCAGCAAAGGCTAAGCGAGCACGCAAACGTTTGCCGCCCGTTTGCAAATGTTCGGCAGCAAAACCTCCAGCAACGTCATTTACATCGACCGTCTGCAACATTATTGATTCAACTTCTGCAAGAGCATCAACGATAAATGAACTATTTATGAGGCTCGGCATGTTTTCTACCAAGCACAAAATAGGTTGTCTCGTAAACAAATTAAAACAATATTTTTAATTCGACCACTAATCAGGCATAGCTCTGATCAAATGATGCAAAATGAGACACTAGTGTTTCATTTTGCGACATAGATTTTTTTATTGGTCTTTATTCGGTGTCTGGCACCAAAAATGTCGTTTAATTTCAAACTAATAAACCCACAAGCAATTTTGGCACAATTATTGTATGAAAAAATGGCCACAATAATATTATTTTTTGGGGGGAATATTTACATGCATCGTATTGAATGGAGTTATGGCTCTGACCAAGGATCATGCTTTTCAGCAGATGGTTTACTGCATTTGCCAATCCACGTAGCTGAAGCAAAAGAGAAATACAGTGTCGCGCTTATGCCGCGACATGCTTTATTGCTATCAAACGAAGGCGCACAATTATTACCTGCAGGTGAATGTACTAACACAGAAGGATTATCTCTAACATGGCACCCAAGCACCTATATACATTATAAAACTGATGTATCTGATTTCAATTCTGACACAATTACGATAAAAAAAGAACCACCAAATTTACTAACAACTCCACAAGGGCAAAAATATACTATTGGCGACACACCTTTTTTAATTGGCCGACATCATTCTTGCAATCTCAGTTTAAATGATACTCAAGCATCATTATTTCATTGTGCATTATTAAGAGTAGATAACGGCATACGGGTAATTGATATGGCTAGCGCCAAAGGTACTTTGATCGACAGTGTACGTATTCAACAAGCAATTATAATTCATCGTGCAATCATAACTGTTGGTCGCACACGTTTGTTACTTGCTAAAGACGATACCATTAGTTTGCTTGCTAAATTACCTTCAAAACCCATGCAAAATCTACGCGAACAAATTAAACGAGTAGCGCCAACAAACCTACCTGTTCTGATCACCGGCGAAAGTGGGACCGGCAAAGATATTGTAGCAAATGAAATACACGCAACTAGCGGACGTAATGGCCCAATGATTTGTATCAATGCCGCTACAGTTTCACCATCTTTAGCCGCTAGTGAACTTTTTGGACATGTTCGCGGCGCTTTTACTGGCGCCGATCGCAACCATATGGGTGCTTTTATGCGCGCTCATCGTGGCACCTTGTTTCTTGATGAAATCGCTGAGTTATCTCTCTCGGTACAAGCCGAATTATTACGTGCGGTAGAACTTGGGCGTATACAGCGACTTGGTGAAACCCAAGAAACTGAAGTTGACGTCCGTATTGTTGCCGCTAGTCATCGTGACTTAGCCGCACGAGTACGTGCTAATGCCTTTCGCGAAGATCTCTATCATCGCCTGTGCGTTTTTCCGATCATTGTTCCGCCCTTGCGTGAACGTCGCAGTGATATTGATGCTATTACTGAACAATTTTTTGCAACTCAAGCTTCGCAATTTCATCTCAGTCTTGCCGCGCGCAATAAATTAATTAGGCATGATTGGCAGGGCAATGTTCGCGAATTACTAAATACTCTGCGACGTGCCTGCGCCTTTGCAAAAACTTATAGAATAGAGGGTACTGATATAAAATTTTTACCGCCACTGTCGAAAAATAGCGAACTAGACGATGTAATTATTCAACGAGTATTAAAAACATTTGACCGTACTGATAGTGTAGCAATCACTGCACAAAAACTTGGTATTCGCCGCAGTACGGTACATCGCATTTTAAACAACCGTCGACGCGCTCAACGTCAAGGAACTATTATTAAATTTGATTCTATTGACGATGATGCTTGACAGAATACATTGTTCTGCCATGGCGTCAAAACTTACAAACGAAATGTTTCAGATATCTTGCCCCTATCGGCGATAACCTTTATGGATGGTTTTATCATAATTCTTTAGGAGTTGAACAATGCGCTTTGTTAAGATCGCTGCTAGCATTTTGGTAGTTATAGCTGCAGCATCAATAACGTACGCACAAAATCCCCTTGCTCGTACTAATGAACTTGTAGCTTTATTTAAACAGGTTAAAAAAGCAGAAAAAGGTAAAAGTTTATCGTCTGCTGAGCAAAAAGCTAATGATGCAATTTATAAACAACTTGACGATTTTTACGATTTTGACACAATAGCTAGTGAACCTTTAAAACCACATAAAAATAAACTAACCCCAGCGCAACAAGCTAAAATTTTACCTAATTTTAAGGAACTTATTCGCCTTGTTGCTTATCCACAGTCTGGCGGTTTTTTGCAGGGAGCAAATTATAAAATTAAAGCTGGTCCCACTGCCAATGAAACCCAAATGGACGCTAATGCACCTGAAAAAGATTTTGAAACCACCGTAATATTTCGATGGCAAAAACAAAAAAATACTTGGCGTATAATTGATGTAAGTTTTGATGGTGCTTCACTTATTCAAGACTATAAAAATCAATTTGGTCGAATTATAAAGAAAGAAGGTGGGGAAGGTTTAATAAAAAAATTAGAGAAGCGTCTTGATAAAGAACGCAAAAAACAAGGTAAATAATAAAATGAAACTTGCCGGGGTCCCCTTAACCTTGATCACGGCCATAATACATCTATTATGTCTGCCAACTAGTGCTAACGAAATTGACAGCGCAAAGCAGCAGCATGAATACAATGTTGATGACTGCATTCGTGTTGCGATTGAAGCTAATGCTCAAATTTTACAAGCCGAAACAAAAGTGCAACAATGGCTGGCTCGTCTTAATGAAGTTGAATCAACTTATTGGCCAAAACTAAACGCCATTACCTATATTGCCCCAATGTATACGGTACGCGGCAATGTCGATAATTATGAAACTCGTTGGCGTAAACTTCAAGACTGGGGTCCATATACACATTTAAAGGCTACCCTATCATTACCGTTATATTCTTTTGGCCGTGTTGAAGCTGGTGCAAAGGCAGCTGCCAGCCGTGCCGCAGTTGAACAAGCGCGCGTACGTGAAGCACGAAACGCAGTAATTCTTGAGGTAAAACGATTTTATTATAATCGCTTATTTGCGCTTAGTATGTTGCCTTCTCTGCAAAGTGCTGCTGATACAGTAAAAGAAGCACTCGAATATGCCAATAAGGTTTATGCTGAAGGTAGCGGAGAAGTCACTCAAGTAGATCTTGCCAAATTACAATATGCGCAAAGTCAAGTTGAAAAGTATTTATTAATCTCTGAAAATAATATTAGCAATGCAACTGCCGCACTAAAACACACCATGGGAATTGCTGATCATACCGAAATAATTTTTACTGATAAAACCCTGCCAGCAATACCCGATGATTTTAAAATCACTTTAGCGCAAGCAGTCTTAATTGCCTCAAAACAAAGACCTGAATGGGCAGAAATTCAACAAGGTAAAACCGCTGCATTGGCGCTGGCCCAAGCAGAAAAACTCGCAAATGCCCCTACACTTTTTACCGCAGGCGAATTTAGTTATGATTGGGCGCCAACGCGTGATGATTCTACTAACCCTTATTTATCTGACCGCTATAATGATATTTTTGCTGGAGTTGCAGTTGGTTTTAAATTTGATCTTGATCCTGCTTTAAGCAAGGCTAAAGAACAAAACGCCCAAGCTCTAGTTAGTGAAACTGAGGCGTTAGATCGATTTGCAAAAACAGGTATACCATTGCAGGTAAAAAAAGCGCACAATGATACCATGCATTATGGCGCACTAGATATAGTAGCAAAGCAAGGTGTTAAAGCTACCAAACGTTGGCTGACCTTTTCAGCTTCAGCGTATACAACCGGTCTCGGTGAAGCTCGTAATGTTATTGAAGGACTTGCAAGTTATTTACAAGCTCGTCGAGATTACTTGGAAAATGTTCAAAACTACTTTATAGCTCGTGCTGAGCTTGACTATGCTATGGGTGTGGATCCTTTAAATATAGAACAATCCTATAGCTTGCTTAAAAAGTAGTTAAGGGGCAAACCATGGTATCTGGTGATCGTCGCAAACAAGACCGCCGTCAAAAACAAACCAAGGTTACGGTTGAAAGACGTGCGCAGTCACGACGTCAAATTGACAGGCGTTCAACTAAACGCATTCCACTAGAACTATGGATGGAAGAGGTTGCTGGAGACGATGTATATTTTCGACGCTCCGGTAATATTGGCGAAGGCGGGGTTTATTTTGATAAAGTCGTACCTCACGTTATCGGCACTATGGTAACGCTAAAATTTGCTCTTCCGGGCGAACATGAAATGATTGTGGCTCGCGGTGAAGTAGTTAGTAACACCAGTGAAAAAACCAAACTTGGTATGCGTGTAAAATTTATTGCTATAGAAGGTGACGGCCGCCGTCGTTTACGCGATTTTATTACACGTGCAGTTTAGTTAAACCAGATGAGCAACATCAAATATTTCGTACGCCCTGAGTTTTTTAAATGGTCGTGTGGTTAGACGTTGCTCAACATATTTGGTAATACCAATAGATAAATTCGAGGCATACGGGATACTTGGTAAAACAGAAAGCGACTATATCCATTTAGGGAGCATTATTAAGATGTCAGATTCACCAACGGCAAAGCGCGACGCAAAGTCACTTATTAATTCTATTCTTGCCTCTACACCAGACTCTAGTTCTAATTCTCAACAAACTAATACCGCCACTGAACAAAATAGCACGACATCAACATCAATTAGTTCTGCGGCTGCACCACAAAATAAAACCGTAGAAAAAACGCCTCAAACTACCGCAGAGACTTCTTCAATTTCAACACCAACAGCTGCCATAGACAACACTGAAGAACCTCTTGATGATAGTAGCAATGAGATCGATGCTGCACAATTGATGACTGATGACCCTGACACTTTAGCCAGTGACCTTATCGAAGTCTATTTTCAATCTGAAGAACCTGAAGAACGAGATCTAATATTTGATCGCTTGCTCACCATTGATTCCCCAATCGTCAACGAATTTTTACGTGCGATGATGCTTGAGGATGAAGATGATTTTATGCGATCAACCGCAGCAGTGGCTTTAGCACAAAATGGCGATGCTGATGCAATAGCTAAACTTGAAGAAGATCTGGTTTCTGCTGAAGACTCAGTTTTTTTTGCCAATGCCATTGATGGTCTTAGCGTAGTTAAGGGGCCTGAGTTTTACGACACCTTAAAACAGATGTGGCAAGACCCTTCACGTGATGCTGATATGCAACGTCAAGCAATGTTTGGCATGGATAAAGTAGACTCCTTAAAGGCCCTTGATGATTTCGTCACTTTTATTAACCAAATACAAGATTTAAATTTATTAGCAGAAGATCAGCTTGAAGTAGCAATTATGATTTTTACCCGCCACGAATATAAGCCCGGCCTTCAAACTTTGCAGGTTTTGCATCAACGTATAGACAAAGCGCCTGAACTTGATGACTATGCACGTGAAGGTCTATTAGAATTAGTGCAAGAAGGCATCAATCTGCTTATCGAGTAAACTAACTTTCACCCCAGCTTAGTTT
Organism: Deltaproteobacteria bacterium; assembly: GCA_016931625.1. Classification (NCBI taxonomy): domain Bacteria; kingdom Pseudomonadati; phylum Myxococcota; class Myxococcia; species Deltaproteobacteria bacterium. Next base: position 11,292 of record JAFGEK010000167.1, read on the forward strand.
TTTACGCAAAATCTCAAAATAGCTTCTCCCAGGCATATGTAATAAACGTAAAGGTATAGGCGCGGCGGTTATTTCTAAAATATCGCCACTTTGAAATTCTTGCCCAAATTGCCCATCAAGCGTAACAAACACTTTGCTATCTGAATCCAGAAATACTTTTATGATACCATCAATTGGCAGTACTAAAGGACGTTGCGAAAGTGCATGCGGGCAAATTGGGGTTAAAGCAATCGCAGCGATATCCGGCGCTAGTATTGAACCACCAGCAGCCATTGAATAAGCAGTTGAGCCAGTAGGTGTAGCAATAATTACCCCATCACCACGCAACACTGTAACTAGTTCATCATTTAGATTAACTCGGTATAAAGCAACGCGTGATAATGCTAATTGCGCTACCACTGCATCATTAAGAATTCTCTTTTGCAATCTAACTGCACCATTACGAATTATTTTTGCATCTAAACGTAATCGATCAGTATAAGGTAATTCTCCGGCTAATGCCCGAGGCAACAATGAATTTAACTCAGCTCGTAAAACCTCAGCTAAAAACCCAACCCGACCAAGGTTAACTCCCAATACCGGTACTACTCTTTGAGTTAGTAACGAAGCTGCATGAATAAGAGTACCATCTCCACCAAAAGCAACGACAAGATCACTAGCCTGCTCAAATTCTGTGCGATCAACCCCAATATATGCAGTATTGTGATTCTCTAAAGCGTGTGGTCCTTCACGTTCAACTAAAAGACGCGCATGCGGAACAATACTAAGTAATAATTCGGCGATACCTACAGCATCAGTAGTGTGTGGTTTGCATACTACGCCAATAGTTGTTGCCATTTAAGTATTATCCAATCTTGCAGTTGGTAAAAATATATTTAGCTCTATAAAAACTAATGAAAACTGATTGTGCAAGAGACTAAATTTCGCTTATTGCGTCCCAAAGCTCAATACGATCGCCGCCACGCTCTTTGGCCCGATCGAGACTTGCCTCAGCAGCATTTATTAACTCATCAATGGATTCAATATCTTTATTCGGAAATGTCGCGGTACCTACAGATAAGGTAACCATACCACCTTGCTGGTGCGGAAAAGTGTGCGCCCTTACCGCATCGCATAAGCGTTCAGAAGTAAAACGTGCTTCAGACATATCAGTTTGTAACAAGAGTGCTGCAAATTTCTCACCACCAAGACGAGCCAATACATCGCTTGAGCGCAAATTTTTCGATAATACCACCGCCAATTCAGTAATAATTGCATCGCCGATTAAATAACCAACACGATTGTTAACTTCGCGAAAACGATCAACATCAAGAATAGATACCGACATTGAGAACTGATGACGCCGCGAACGAGCTAATTCACGACGCGTAATATCAAAAAAACTACGACGATTAGGCAGACCAGTAAGATCATCATGAGTACCCAAAACGCGATAGCGTTCATTGGCGCGTCTTAGCTCTGTTTGCAGTCCTAATAAACGCAATTGCACTTGGATACGATTAATAAGTTCTATGGTTGAAAATGGTTTAGTTAGATAATCATTAACCCCTGATTCAAAACTTGTTGTTCTTGTTTCACCATCAGCACGAGAAGTAACTAAAATTACCGGTAAGCTTTCAGGGTCATATTGTTTACGTACTGCCCGTAATAGTTCAATGCCATCAAGTCTTGGCATAATGATGTCAGCGATGATGATATCAACATCTCCTGAAACAGCTATTGGTAAAGCTTCTGCACCATCACCCGCCTCGAGTACTTGCAAGTCAAGTTTTGCTTCTGTAAGAGCGCGATTAATAGTTGATCGCGCGGCCTCACTATCATCAACCACTAGGACGGTCGCAGCCACTGCAAACTCCTTAAGATTCTTTAAATAACAACCAATATAAATAACAGACTGCTTATTTGCGTTGCTGCCTCCATTTATTAGCTCGGTACTACTACCAAATATTTAAAGCGCTGCTCGGTCAGGTTTATACATGTATCCAACATGCTGTAATAAGCAGATGCGATTACGCCCTTCGCGTTTGGCTTGGTACAATGCTTGATCAGCAAGGTCGGCAAGCTGCTCTACAGTGTTAACATTTTTATTAGGATAAAAAGATATACCAACAGATACAGTACAATGAGTATTACACTTGCCGTCTTGAAAGTCTTTTGTCGAGACTGTTCGCCAAATACGATCAGCAACCGTTAACGAACCAGAAAAATGGGTTTGTGGTAAAAAGACCATGAATTCATCACCACCATAGCGAGCACAAACATCAACTTCACGCACACTTTCACGTAAAATGTTAGCAACGTCAGATAGCACGCGATCACCAAAAAGATGACCGTAGCGATCATTAACCTCTTTAAATTGATCAATGTCGATCATTAGCAAGGCAAGCGGCTCATTGTATCGCTGAGCCCGTGAAAACTCGTCACGCAAACGATGCTGTAAAGCGCGATGATTTAATAATCCCGTTAGATCATCCGTGGCAGATAATGCTTCGAGGTCTCGTCTTTTTGCATTGATTTTATCTTGTAGACTTTTGATACGCAGCATTGATTGAACGCGAGCACGCAACTCAAGTGGATTGTATGGTTTAGCCAAATAATCATCTGCCCCAAGTTTGAGACCCGCCACTTTAGAATCAATATCGCCTTGCACCGTGACTAAAATTATCGGAATAAACGAATCATTAGCCATCGATTTGACAATACGGCATACTTCAAGGCCGTTCATACGTGGCATCATGACGTCGAGAATAAGCAAATCAGGAATAACCTGACGAATACGCTCTATTGCTTGAACACCATCACTAGCAGTCTCGATTATCAAACCCATGCCATCTAGGGTTTCACGAACCAAATGCAAATTCACATGGTCGTCATCAACGACTAGTATGCGTTGTTTATTTTGTTGATTACCTTGCGCTTCGATCGCTAGCCTCCGAACCTATTAAAATTAATGGTACCACATGGTTGAGTATCGCTGCGAGTCCCACTTATTTTTTTTCCCAAAACCATCGGTTTCTTCACTTTTTAACCTCGAATTTACCTATTTCTTGATTTTAACCTCGAGTCTTTATGATTTCTTGATTTCTTACGTCTTAAATCTTACCCTGCCGATCTTAAAGCAGGTATAAATTAATACATCATTTTATAGATCCTCTCGACCAAAAGTGTCTGAGGGTGTAGCGATTATTCATATATGGCCACGGGTTATAGTCTACGCGAAGTTGCTCGCATGCTGAAAATTCCTGAGCAGCGCATTCGTGATTTTGTACGTGCGGGTATCCTAAGCGCTGACAACAACAAAACTGCGTCTAAAGAAATAAAGTTTGATTTTCGTGACATGCTAGTTTTACGTATGGCCATGCGCTTAATTAGCAATGGTCTTTCGTCTCGGCGCGTCAAAAAATCATTCATATTATTACAAAATCAAATTCGTAACGATCTTCCATTATCTGGTGTGCAGTTATTTGCTGAGAGCGGCAAAGTTATAGCTAGCGATGGGCATACCCTTTGGGAACCTGAAAGTGGTCAACAGCGTTTGCGCTTTGATGTTTTTGATGACGATGAACACGATGATGGTCAAACAGCTCAATCTAGAAAATATATCGTAAACAAAAATATTACCGAGCAAAAAAATGTTACTAAACCTGAATTAAATACCCCAATAAATGCTGATGGGTTACCCGCAAGTGCTGATGGCTGGTTTGATGTTGCCATGCAGCTTGAAGATTTTGAGCCACATCGCGCGTATGAAGCATATCTAAAAGCATTAGAAGCTAATCCCGAGCATGTCGATGCCTATATTAATGTTGGTCGCTTATGCTCAACTGCGGGTGAATTTAATCGTGCCGCGGCCTTTTTTAGGCAAGCAATACGAGTTGATCCTACTCATCCGGTAGCTCATTTTAACCTGGCAGTCACCTTGCACGATATAGGCGAACTTGAACCTGCGCGTGAAGCCTATCGTGATGCAATTGCTCACGATCCATATTTTGCTGATGCTCACTATAATCTTGCCGCGTTGCTTGAACAAATGGGCGATCATGATGGTGCTATACGTCATCGTCAACTTTATGACGCAGTAATACATCAACCAGGTTGATCCTATAAAAAATTATTAGTCTGGCTCTGGCACCAAAGTCTTGCCAAAGTCTTGACCCAATATGTGTGATTCTGCTAGCTAGCGGCTCTTTGCTTCTCGTTGCGGTTGCAGTTTTTTAAAGCGCCAGCAACGTTATTTTATACAGCGGGGTGGTAGTTAAGTCGGTTATAACGCCGGTCTGTCACGCCGGAGGCCGCGGGTTCAAGTCCCGTCCACCCCGCCATTTTTTAAAATCGGCCATATCAGCAATCATATCAAACGGTTTTCTGTAATCATATTCAATAGTTTCACCAATCAAACGACAGTTCGATACGACCACATCAATTAGTCGCCGTTGTTCACGTGGTTCTTGAGAAACATAAAGAGAATAGGCAAGTTGCGCGAGTTCGATAATTTTAACACCCTCGCAAAAATATGTTGCCGCCGCATGGTCATGAGTCTCTATTTGGCGAGCAATCTCAATCCGTTCTTTTTCCCATTCAGC
>JAFGEK010000168.1 GCA_016931625.1 Deltaproteobacteria bacterium
AAATACTAATAATATTTTTTAAAGATTGAATAATTGCTGTTGTTGTAAAATACTATCATAATAGATAATAGTTAATATATAGCATATAATTTATTATACTAATAATGTAACCTCTTATAATATACTATTATTTTTGCCCATAACTATTCTGATAATAATAACAGTATTTAATTGTAAAAAATTAATTCATAAGTAAAATGCGGCCCATGTCAAAAGATTACTATTCTCGTTCTGAGAGGTTTATTCCTCGAAGTGGTAAAAGTGTAGAAGTAGTATTAACGATAGATAAAAAAGAATGTGTATATGCTCCTCTTAAAGATATATCTAATACAGGTTTAAGTTGCTTGACTTGGAGTTTACCTGAGTCAGTATATTCTGGTTTAGTATTCAGTGATATTGCTTTACGGCTTGACGATAAAATATTATCTTTTGGCAAAGGTGTAACTAAACGTTTGCAGCGTATGTTTTTTAATGATGACACTCTACGAGTTCATGACATCGGAATACGTTTTGCAATCTTAGGCAATGAGATACTTAAAAAGGCCTCTGAATATTTACAACCCGTTGGTTATGTTGCATCTGAGTTGGTATCTTATGAAGATGATAGTATTGATTTAAAAGATGATAAGCTAAGTAATATAAGCATAGCAGATTTCCGCGATTTAAAATCATATGATATATTTGATAAATGTAAAGCATTTTATGAATATGTTAAGAAAGTACAACGTAAGGGTCTTTATCAATCGATGTTTCGAGTTACTCTTACTTCTCCTATTGATCATAGAGTAACTATCTTCAATCCATTAAAAAGATGCGAGCAAGAAATTTTATGTTTTGATTCTAATAGTTATTTTTGTTTGCACCGCCATCCACGTGTAGTTAGAGCTGCGATACAAACTATTGAGAAAATGGGTGTTGGTACTCCAAGCGCGCAATTACTTTCAGGAACAAATAGGTATTTGCGTGAGCTTGAAGAAGAACTATGTGATTTTCACAAGCGCGAAGATGCTATTGTTTTTCCGAGTGGTTTTGCTGCCAATTTAGGAACTATTACTGCACTTGTACGTTCTAATGATCTTATCGTTCGTGATCGTTTTGTACATGCAAGTATTCATGAAGGGTGTCGCGCTACAAAATCAAAATTTATACGTGTTTATCCACATAACGACATGCAGGCTCTTGAGAGAATTATCAATTCTGCTGAAGGCCATGGTTGTAATGGCAAAATGATCATTAGTGATGGTATATTTAGTATGCATGGACGTTTAGCACCGCTTCCTGAGCTTGTTGAAATTGCAAAGAAGTATAAGGCAAAATTAATGATAGATGATGCTCATGGATTAGGTGTAATTGGACCAACAGGTGGTGGCATAGAAGAACACTTTAATATGATAGGTGCAGCTGATGTTCTTATGGGCACCCTAAGTAAAGTATTAGGTGGTATAGGTGGTTATGTTTGCGGTAGTAAAGATCTCATTTATTATTTGCGTTTTTTTGCGGCGTCAGGCTTCTTTACTACTGCTTTACCGGCTGCCACTTGTGCATCGCTTACCGAAGCCTTAAAGGTGATTAAAGAAGAACCACATCATCGGCATAAATTATGGCACAATTTATGGCGTTTATGGCGAGGGCTTTATGATGCTGGTTTAATTGTTTCAGAGCCAGATAGTGCTATTCTAACAGTATTCATGGGTTCAATGAACCTTATGTTTAAATTCAGTCGTGAATTGTTTGATTTAGGTATTAAATGCGGCAGTGTTGCATATCCAGCTGTACCTAAACAAGAATCTATTTTACGCTGGACGCTATGCTCGACTCATACTGACGAAGACATCGATCGAGCTATTGAAGCTTGCCGTATTATTGGTAAGCGTTTTGGTATGTTAGGTAAGACTCCTGAGGAAATACAAGAATTAGGTAATAGCTTCGAAGAAGCTTAAATATAACATGGTTTATATATTTATTATTACTATAATGATTATGAATTATTAAAAGAATAGATTTATATTATACTATTTATTTCACTTTGTATGTTTTTTTACCATTCAGCGTCAAAATGACAGGCATTATAACCATCAGCGCGACATCTGGTATGTTTTACCTTTACATTAGTTACACCAGTATATTCTATTAGACGTTTAAGATAACCCATCAGCTCTAAGCATAAATAACGATCAATTACACCCCAATTTTTTAGCATACCAGTTAACATATTATGGCCAGTATTGATTTCCCATTCACCAGTATTTTGGATACGATTCCATATTTTAGTAGCCGAGCGCACTACGCTAATAGGGCTAAGTGTTTTGATGATGAATTTAATAAAGACGCCCAGATCTTGATCTGCTTCGTATGCGCCAATTTCGCTTAGTATTGAAAGATCTCCGGGGCTACATGTGTCAACAACACTATGCAATAAACGCGCGAATAAACCTAAATCATGCCATGCTATAGCAATAGAAGCACTGACTTCACGTGCGTCTACATTTGATAAATTAGATAGTACGGTTTGCCATTTTTGTTCTCCGAAACGTTCACGAACAAAATGGCTTATATGACAGATGCCAATCCCTTTTTGTTTGGGAATTATAATATTGGGAGTATTCATTGCAATAGTGTGTGTTGCACTGTATGATTTAAACATTGGCCATCTCCAATTTTCTGATCAAAATCGAGTGCATCACTTCCACCAAAAACAATAGGAGAGTAATGTAGAATACTCGATGATTTTTTGTTACGCTATTTTTTTAAGGGTATTTTTGTCTCACTATATGTCTATGCTGCGTTATTTTTGATCGTGCGATATTTATATAAAATATAGTTACGCAATGCATATAAAATACTACCTTGAATGTATGTGCGTTGTGTTTGTGCCTGCATTTCAGACATTACGTAGACTCTTAAAAAAACCTTAAAATCCAGATAATTTTTATCTGTCACTCGAGTTTTTTAAAGCAGCTGAAAATTATAGATCAGATAAAAATTTTTGCATATATATTTTTTGACGTAATAACGCAACGCAGCATAGGGCTTGGTGGGCATGATTTAGGCTGGAATAAATATACATAATATAATTAAATTTTATATGTCATGTGTCAGGGGTCTGACACCAAACTTCTTCTACTTGTTTATTAAATGTTTTAGCGATTCGTATTGCTAAGACTAGAGATGGTACGTATTTACCTGCTTCAAGGGCAATAATGGTTTGCCGCGTGACTCCTACTTCTTGTGCTAATTGCTCTTGGGTCATTTCATTATTTTCAAAACGTAATCGCCGAATTTGGTTGGTTAAATTACTATGTTTTTTAGAACTCATTATTTTAGCCTCGACGATAAAGAAAAATAGTAGTGATACCCCATGCAAAATACATCGAGAGCCAACCGTAATATACGATTAACACCAAGTGTAGATTAGGAATTACGCCAGCTTGTCGGCTCATTAAATTTTTATCTCCAAAATTGCATGTACGAATAATAACTATAGTAATATAAAATATACAAAAAGTAAAGCGAACTAAACATAAAGTAATAAAAAAATTACATAGACGTGATCATTTTTATAAAAATCATGGGAAAAATTATGGGTGTCAGACTACGTATGAAATTATGGATTATGGTGTCTAACACACCATTAAAGGCGGCACTATTAAAGGCAGCATTAAAGAGCATAAACTTACCCGTATGCTTGACAGCAGTTGAGTATTTAGTAATACTGAACAATTGTACAGTCTAGGTAAAAAACATATGACGTTGTTAAAACTACAGCCATCTGAATCTACTAGTGGTGTTTCGCTTTGGGTGGGTACATCGGGTTATTCGTATCCCGAGTGGGTAGACGCTGGGATTTATCCACCTGGTACTAAGTCGGCGCGTATGTTGCCACTTTACGCGCGTGATTTTGCGGTTACTGAGCTTAATTACACCTGGTATCAAATGCCTCGCGCCGAAGCGATTGAGCGCCAGCGTGCCTTGGTACCGCCTATTTTTAAGTTTTGCGCCAAACTTACCCGCACTATGACTCATGAAATTGATGCTAAAACTTGGCAAAACGAGGCAGCCAAATACCGTCATGGTATCGCGCCACTGTTGCAATCGCGGCAGCTTTTAGCGATTTTAATTCAATTTAGTGCTGGTTTTGAGCGTTCGACAAAAAATCGCAACTATTTAAGTGCGTTGCTTGAAGAATTGCAGGGGTTACCGTTAGCGGTTGAGTTTCGCAATGCTTCATGGGCAAACGGTAAGGTTTTTACGGAGCTTGAGCGTCGCCAGGTGACGCTAGTTTCGGTAGATGAGCCGAGCCTGCCGGGATTATTTCCTTCATTAGATATAGTGAGTAACCCCGAACTTTTTTATGTGCGCTTTCATGGTCGCAATGCCAAAGGGTGGGGTTCGGGCAAAATGGCGCAGCAGTTTGATTATAACTATTCTGACGACGAACTTGCTAAGTGGCTTGAAGAAAAGCTGCAGCGTATGATCACCCTCGCCAAAAACGGCGTGTTGTTTTTTAACAACCACGTGCGTGGTCAAGCGCCCCGCAATGCTCAGCAATTAGTGAAGCTACTAACCGAGGCAGGATGGCGCGCGGGGGGTTAATAGGTATAACCGAACTACATGCAACCGCGCGCCATAATACATCTTAATGTTGCTGATTTTGCGGTTGCCGTAGAGCGTCTTCTTGATGCGCGTCTGCGTGAGCGCCCAGTGGTTATTGCCTCGGCGGCTGCTGTGCGCGCAACTGTATTTGACATGAGTGATGAGGCCTATACGTGTGGTATTCGCAAAGGTATGTCGTTAGCGCGGGCGCGACGTTTGTGTCGCGATACGGTGGTTATTGCCCCGCACGCTGATCGCTACGAGCAAGCCATGCGCGTTTTGTTAAAGCAGGCGCTGCCTTATTCGCCTTTAGTAGAGATGACCGATAGTAATGGCCATTTGTTTATCGATAGTACTGGTACACATCGTTTGTTTGGACCGCCTTATGATGTTGCTTGGCGTATTCGCAAGGCAGTGCGAGCTGAGTTGGGCTTTGATCCGATCTGGTCAGTAGCGCACAATAAACTGCTTGCTAAAATGGCTACTCGTATAGTTAAGCCGGTTGGTGAATACATTTTAGAAGAAGGTGATGAAAAAGATTTTTTATCACCATTGCCTTTGTCGCTGCTGCCGGGCCTTGAACCTGATGAGCTAATACGTTTGCGAGAGTTTCGTCTTGTGCAGATTGCCCAAGTGTTAACTTGGAATCAGTCGCAACTTGAGGTGGTGTTCGCTAAACGTGGGCGTTTACTTTACGAAGCAGTGCGTGGCATTGATTCTTCGCCAGTGTTACCCGTGGGGCAGAAGCTACCTGAGGTTAAGGCAGATCATGATTTTGGCGATGACACTAATGATAGCGAGATTTTGCATGCGGTTTTGTTTGCACTGTTAGATACTACCAGTCACGAGTTACGCCAGCGGCGCTTATGCGCGCAATGTCTTGGTCTCACACTTGATTATTCTGACGGTATACGAGTGGCACGGCAGACTCGTCTTAAACCAGCAAGTGCAAGCCTTTGGCGTTTGTTTACAGCAGCACAAAAAATTCTTGAGTTAGCGTGGACTCGCCGGGTGCGGATACGACATTTGCAAGTGTGTTTAAACCATTTGTGTTTTCCGCCAGCACAGCTTGAGTTGTTTGGCGAACCTGATGATCAACTTATACAAAAAAACGAGCGTTTGATAAAATCTATTGACGCGATTAGAGAAAAGTTTGGGATTACGGTATTGAGCTTTGGTCGTGAACAACACGTGAACCATAAACATGTACCAGATATCGCACGATGATACCACTAGTTACGCGATCAAATGGTTCGTTAGGGTGGGGAGTAGCAGCACCAGAGGCTATTGTTAGGGCAGCGTTTAAATATGGCTATCGTCGTATGGCGCTTACTGACACTGACAATCTTTATAATTTATGGCCATTTTTGCAGGCCTGCAGTGAAGTAGGCATTAGCCCGATTATTGGTGCTGAGTTAACTGAGCCTGATTCTAAGCAACGCGTTGTTTGTTTGGTTGAAAATGAACTTGGCTATCGCAATCTCTGTCGTTTGATTTCTAAGCGTCATTGCCAAAAAGATTTTAAGCTTATTAAGGATCTTCCTTCGTTAGCATTAGGCCTTTATGTTTTAGTGCCCTCAGCAAAATTACTGGCCTCGCTTTATGAGGCAGGAGTGACGGTAGCAGCAGCCCTGCCACGTAACCCTTCGCCGCAGGCAGTAAGAGCACGAGTATTAGCGCGTAACTTAGGAGTTGATGCAGTGGCAGTACCATCAAGTTTTTTTGTTTACCCGCAAGAATACAATTTACATCGACTGCTTCGTGCTATTGCTAACAACACAAGTTTTTCATGCTTACTCCCAAACGAAGTTGCGCCTGCTGATGCATTTTTAGCGAGTCCTGCGGAGTATGAGCAACGGTTTGCAATTTGGCCTGAAGTGATGAGAGCAAGTGAAGAAATAGCTGAGCGTTTGAATTATACTGCACCCAACTTTGGTATAGTTATGCCACCATTAATTGAACAAAGTGATTTGTCAACAAGTGATGGCAATAGTCATGAGCTATTGCGCGCACTTACTTATCAAGGCGCAGAGCAACGTTATGGCGCTGAGTTACATGAAACGGTGGTTGAGCGGATTGAATATGAACTTAATATAATATGTTCAATGGGATTTGCTAGTTATTTTTTAGTTGTAGAACAAATTGTTAAACGCTCGTCCCGTATTTGTGGTCGTGGTAGTGGAGCAGCTTCAATTGTGGCATATTGTTTGGGTATAACTAATGTATGCCCAATAAAATTCAATCTTTACTTTGAGCGCTTTCTTAACCCGGGGCGATGTGATCCGCCTGATATCGATGTTGATTTTGCTTGGGATGAACGTGATACGGCCATTAACACAGTGCTAACAGAACACCGCGGTCATTGCGCTATGGTCGCTAGCTTTACCAGTTTTCAACCGCGGATGGCTATTCGCGAAACTGCTAAAGTATTTGGTTTAACCGACGGTGAAATTGGCCAAGTATCAAAACGCCTGCCTTGGTTTTGGCATGAGGTAGAAGACGATGATAGTGCTTCATTGCTACAGCGTTTACGAAAGTTGCCCGAGCTTAAAGATTTAGATTTTGCCGAGCCTTGGCCCCAGATCATGCAATTAGCACAACAGTTAATTGGTATACCGCGCCATATTTCTGTACATCCAGGCGGCATAGTAATTACCCCAGAACCTATTGATAATTATGTGCCGATTGAAATGGCACCCAAAGGAGTGCCGATTATTCAATGGGAAAAAGACGGCGCTGAGACTGCTGGGTTAGTGAAGATTGATTTATTAGGCAACCGCAGCCTTGCAGTAATTCGTGATGCTATCGCCAACATTCGTTTGCATGGTGATTTTGCTGAGCAGGATTGGGAGCCTGAAGACGACTTAGCTACTCAAGATTGTATTGCTAAAGGTCAGACCATGGGATGCTTTTATATAGAAAGCCCTGCTACACGTTTATTGCAACAAAAAGCCAAACGCGGTGATTACGAGCATGTTGTTATACACAGTAGTGTAATTAGACCTGCTGCTAACAAATGGATCCATGAATATTTGCGTCGTTTACATGGTGGTCAGTGGCAGCCTATTCATCCGCTGCTTGAACATGTTCTCGATGACACTTATGGCATCATGGTTTATCAAGAAGATGTTGCTAAAGCGGCAAAGGCCCTTGCGGGCTTCTCACATGTTGAAGCTGATGCTTTGCGCAAAGTGATGAGCAAGCGTGATCGCGCTAAGCGCCTTCCTGATTTTTTTAAACGCTTTGTCGCAGGTGCGCGGGCGCGCGGAGTCAGCAATGAAAAGATAGCTAGCGTGTGGGAGATGATTCTTTCGTTTGATGGCTATTCATTTTGCAAGCCCCACAGTGCTTCTTATGCGCGGGTATCGTTTCAAGCGGCATATCTTAAGACGCACTTTCCGGCAGAATTTATGGCAGCGGTGATTAGTAATCAAGGTGGCTTTTATTCATTAGCTGCGTATGTTTCTGAAGCAAAGCGCTTAGGTATAAAGATATTACCACCTGATATTAATCACAGCGAAATGTGTTGGCAGGGTAAAGATGGCACGATGCGCCCCGGATGGCTGACGTTACGTGGACTGAGTATAAAGACGAGTGAGCGAATAATTGCTCGGCGGCCTTATAAAAGTTTTATTGATTTTTTAGAGCGAGTGCGTCCCGAAGAACCCGAAGCACGTTTGTTGATTCATGCGCGGGCTTTTGATTCGCTTGTTGTAGATGAGGCTACGAATACGTCATCCCGACGAGTTGTTGGCGAGGAATATGGTAATGTTATCCCAAGGACCCTGAGCGTAGTAAAATATACTCAACCTTACAGACGGCACACAGCAAATGCTATTGCAAGTCATGCGGCTTTGCTGTGGCAACTAGCAGCTTGGCGTGATGCTACGAGTAAGAAAAATGAAAGTGATTTATTTGCCATAGATAGTGCTGCAAAAGCTCGGCGTGAAGATAATAACACCGTCATTCCCGCGCAGGCGGGAATGAAGAGCGCGATGCAATCTAACCTGATGATGGACTCACGCTTTCGCGGGAGTGACGATGATATCCCCCCACCACCATTATTACCTGATGACCCGCGCGATTTACTGCATGCTGAAATGACGGCTTTAGGTTTTTTATGTGCTCAGCATCCCTTGATTTTATGTGATGTAAGTAGGCTTGCTAAAAAAATTACTAAGGCACAAGAGTTATCACATTACACTGGTAAGCGCGTATGCGGTGTCGGTTTTTTAATCACCGGCAAAGTGGTGGCCACTAATAAAGGTGACCCCATGGAGTTTGTTACTTTTGAAGATGATACGGGATTAATGGAATGTACATTTTTTCCGAGGGTGTACCGGCGTTTTTGTCACATGTTAGATTATCAACATCCATACATTATTGAAGGCAAGGTTGATGAAGACTATGGCGCGCATACGATTACGGTAGATAAGATCAAGCGTATGGAATTGAAATAACTTATACACCATAGTGAGTGCTATAGGTAATTCTTACTACTTTAGCTTATGCTGCCAGTATTTCGTCTTCATTTTCATCTTCGAGTTTGGTTTCTTTATGGTTGAACAGATGTTCAGTACGAAGGCAAGAGAAATTTTAATTTAGGTTAAAATTAAATACGCAACTTTTATTGATTGATGAGTTTTTAAGTACTGAAGTAAAGTTTATAAATAAACTGCACAATCTGATGCGTCGTAGGTATATAAATTGCCTCGGCATTGATATGGAAAACCATGCGAATCACAATCACCACTGGTTTCTTCCCAATCACAACCATCAAGATGGTCATCAATATTTTGTTGACAGTGTTTATTATTTTTAAGACATCTTTCAAAATCGCAATTTGATGAAACGCAAGCCTTTGTATCATCACCACAACTAGTTAGCGCTAAAACAGATGAAAACAAACAAACATAACCAAATTTAAGCCACTTCATTATGTGTTCCTCCCATATAGGTAAGATTTATAAATAGCGTTATGCTAGATGTGTTGCATTAAGTCAAGGTTGCAATATTGTCGCTTTATAGCAGCATCCTCAAGCGGGGAAAATTTTATTAAAAAAATCCAAAAAGATTCTTCTATCAAAAAATTAGTTTAGCAGAATTTTTTTTAAACTTTTATTCTTTGCTTACAATTACAAACTCAACGCGGCGATTGGTAGCACGATTTTTGGCAGTTTTATTAGGTACTATTGGCCGTTCAGAGCCATAGCCGACCGCCATAAGACGTTTTGATGGAATGCCTTTTTTAATAAGATAGCTTAGCACCGCATCTGCACGAGATTGTGATAGCTTTTTATTGTGTTTGGCTGGACCTTTATTATCAGTGTGACCTTCGATACGTACTAGCTCAATTTCGGGATGATCAAGTAATACTTTGGCAATATTATCGATTAGTTCAAAAGAACGAGATTGTATTTTGCCGCTACCAGATTCAAAGAAAATCTTTTTCTTAATTTCAATTTTATCCCCTTCAAGTTTCACCCATTGTTTAGCTTTGCAACCTTGAAATGCAACTGAGCCAGGTTCATTAGGGCAATTGTCAAGTTTGTCTGGTACAGTATCAGCATCGTTGTCAGAATCTGGGCATCCATCTTCATCTTGGAAGCCATCTTTATCTTCAGGCGCATCAACACATTGATCAACATTATCTAAAATACCATCACCATCTTTGTCTGGTATTTCATCAAGACACCCATCTTCGTCTTGCCATTGGTTTAAATTTTCGGATTCGTTAGGGCATTGGTCGTCAACGTCGAGAATATTGTCTTTATCATTATCGAGATCAGGGCATCCATCATTATCTTCAAAGTCGTCTTTATCTTCTGCCTTATTAGGACATTTATCATCCGGGTCTAATAAACCATCACCATCACTATCTTTTGTTGGTGGCGGCGGTAGAGGTGGTACTATTTCAGGTTCAGCTTCACGTTCAGTGCGTAAACGCAAGCCCACTAGGCCGCGATAAACTGGGGTACCAAAGCCTTTTGATAATCCAAAACCACCTGCAGCAGTGAAATCAAAATTAGGAAGTATACCATATGTTATACCAAATAGAATTTCATTTGCTGTTTGATTACTACGCACATATGGTCTTTTGGCTGAGGTAGAGCCAAAAATAGAAGCAGCAACGGTAACCGGGTTAGCTGCGTCACGGTCTAGTATATATGAAATAGCAGCATGATACCCTAACTCGTCTTCAACAACTAAATTAGCAATTTTTTGTTTTGTGCGCGATAGATAGTTGACGTTTAATGCTAAGGTATAGGCATCAATACGACGAGATATTGCTAGCTCTGGTACAAAACCTACTTTGGCATCACCAAAATAGGCGCTAGCGGTTTTAGTTGGTACCAAGGTGCTGGCAATTAAAGCAAGGCTGATTATATGACTTTTTTCATTTAATATTTGTAACTTCGGCGCCACGCGTAAATTGCCCAAGCCCACAGTTTTAATATTTTTAGCGCCATCAATAACGTCATTAACTTTGTCTGAGGCGGTTTGATAAAGTGCCATTGGTAGATCAAGACCAACTTGTAAGTGACTGAATAATACTATTGAACCAACCAGATTGCCACCGAGACGATGAGCAACCAACGGTTGCCTAGTTTTTTGGTTATTTTCTATTCTGGTAAGTACTAGGGGATCTTTGGCGTAACTCAACCACAACATCAAATCCCAAGTTAGCGGTTCAGGCACTAGTGCGGTCTCAGTGTCGATAATGCCTGAGGCTGAAGTAGAGGGGCGAAAGCGTTCAGCCGGAAAGTTACGGCTAGCAACTTCGCTCTGTGTGTATGCAAACATTGGTATAAGTGAGATAATTACAGCGTAAGAGATAGACCTGATTGTGGTCATAGCTGTTTTGCGCCTCATCTTAGCTAATAAGAGTTTTTGTTTGCACGTTTACGTCGTATAGCTAGTAACAATGCACTTAGTACACTCATTATACCCATAGATGATGCTGGGAGAGCATGACAAGCACCACCAGCAAGCTTGTAATTAACTATTGAAGATATTGGTGTCGTCGATGAAGCCGATGACGAGCTGTTGCATTGATTCGTGGCATCAGTAGGGCACTCGTCAATAGCATCATTAACACCATCACTATCTGAATCGACATTGTTTGGGTCGGTACCGAGCATATTTTCCTCAGCGTCACTCAAGCCATCACCATCACTGTCTATCACAGAAACGTCGTCAGTAAAATTATTTGGATCAGTTTCACCAGAGTCAATGCGGCCATTGTGATTAGTATCTTCGGCACCATCATCAAGAATGCCTCCGTCAGTACCTGAAGAGACCATACTTGTTGTGGTCGAGGGGTCTGCATCGGGTATGAAATGGCCATTGCTAACAACAGTATCTGATGACGGGGTAGTAACGCCACTCTCAGTACCGTCAAGTATATGGTCGTTGTCAGAGTCGGGGTCGAGAGTATTTATAATGCCGTCACCGTCGGTGTCATGCGACCAATTGTCTTCATCGCCATCAAGAACGCCATCGTCGTCGCTGTCAGCGTCATTGGGGTTAGTACCAAAATTTATTTCTTCAGCGTCAGATAACTCATCATTGTCGCTATCGATTACTCCGCCATCATCAGCGGGGTTATTGGGATCGGTTTCTCCAGTATCAATTTGGCCATCGTGGTTTGCATCTTCAGCGCCATCAGTTGCACCGCTACCGTCGCTGTCAGCAGAAGTTGGATCAGTGGTAGTTGTGGGGTCAGCGTCAGATACAAACGCTCCATTATCAACATCTGTACCAGTGGTAGGTTCAGTAACCCCACTTTCGGTACCGTCAAAGATTCCGTCGTTGTCAGAATCTGGGTCAAGGGCGTTAATTAATCCATCATCATCAGTGTCTTGATTATAGTCAACTTCGTTGTCATCTGGTACACCGTCATCATCACTGTCGATATCGTTGGGATTGGTGCCAGCGGTAACTTCGTCGTTATCGTTTAAACCATCGTTATCACTATCAGAGTCGTTAGGATTAGTACCATTAGTGATTTCATCCCCATCACTTAGGCCATCATCGTCAGTATCAGTGTCGTTGGGGTTAGTGCCGTTGGTAATTTCGTCGCCATCGTTTACGCCGTCATCGTCACTGTCGGAGTCATTGGGGTTAGTGCCGTTGGTAATTTCATCACTGTTAGTTACGCCATCACCATCAGCGTCGCCAGTAGGTCCATCATTATCGTCAGCGTCGAGGTAATTTAGAATACCGTCACCATCATTATCACCGCGACCCTCTGTAGCATCATTATTGCTATCGCCGTCGCTATTAGTGTCATACCAGCTTAAGGTTAAGTCGTTATCAGGATCATCATCGGCCATGGCCGTGGCATCAAGAATTTCTTGTGCAGTGCTAATGCCATCGCCATCATCGTCTGGGTCACGGTAATTTGGTAAACTATCGCTATCAATGTTGCCGGTGCCTTCATTAGCATCTAATAATCCATCGTTATCACTATCAATGTCTTTGGCGTCAATATCAGCGTCACCGTCTGAATTAAGCGGGTTGTTAGGATCAGCGCCAACTTCGATGTTGTCGTTGATGCCGTCGTTATCAGTGTCAGCATCATATGGATCAGTAGTTGCGATAATTTCATTAGCAGTGCTCAAGCCGTCGTCATCATCGTCAAAGTCACGATAATCGGGAATGCCATCACTATCAGTTTGAGTAGTGCCTTCAACCGAATCATTAATCCCGTCATTATCGCTATCAAGATCAAGCGCGTCTATGTTATCAGTACCGTCAGTATTAATTGCTGAGCCACCATTGGTTTCGACATAATCACTGATACCATCTCCGTCACTATCAGCAGAATCAGGGTTAGTGCCTAAAGATGCTTCAACCGTGGAGCTTAAACCATCTTCATCAGCGTCGGTAATGGCTAAAGTAATAGAGTTGCTGTTTTGCGGAGCAGTATAAGTTGATTCGACAGTTGCAATATTAATGATACTGTTTGAGCTTGTTACACTAACACTGGTTTGTACTTGAAAAGTAACTGTAGCATCATCGCCAGCATTAAGTGAAGCAAGATTAACTGTAATAGCTTGTGAGGTTGTTACATCATAATCACCTTCATCATCACTACCAGCATCAGTTATAGCTGATGGGCCACTGCCAGTATCAAGAGTAATGCTGTTAGATATGTAACTAGTTTTGGCAGGTATAATGTCAGTCAAAACCAAACCGGTAGCATTAATACTTGAAGTGTTGGTGATCACTAGACTATAAGTAATAGTGTCATTAGGTCCGAGTAAAGTTGGTGCACTGGCACTTAGCACATAGGTGAACGTAGGATAAGCGACCGTAGTACTAACGGTATTTGAGGTTAAAGTTACCCCAGTAAAAGTATCACTAGATGCTCGCGCATAGTTTGTTACCGCACTACCTTCTGGTAGTGGTTGCAAAATAGCAGTAAAAGTACAAGTTATATTTGCACTTGGATCAACATCACCCAGATCCCAACTTACACTACGGCTGCTGCCAGTATAAGTTATGGTGCCTGCACCACTAAATTCTGAACTTGGGGTACAGGTTGTACCAGAGACATAATCGATACCTTCGGTAAGTGAATCAGAGATAACTACATTGTCAGCTTGATTAGAGATATCAATATTTTGCAATGTAATTGTGTAAGTAAGATTTGTATTAATTGCAGCGTTGCTTTGGTCAACGGCTTTAGTTAAGGCTAAATAAGCTTTAGAAATTGTATGCATAGTAGATGGCGTAAGTATTAAACCAGACCATTCGCCATCAGCATGGGCATTAAGTGTATAACTTTGGTTAGTTAAACCAGAGCTAAAAGTTAATTGATAGGTAAGAGTTAAAGTTTCAAAGTTATCAAGATTTTCAGTTGGTGATAACGTCCAAGATAGGGTGCGTATTCCACCATTTATGCTATCGCTTGGTTCAAGATTAAAGGTGCTTAGATCAGGTCGTTCAAAAGTTGCTGTCCCTGGTTTATAAGTAATGGTATCTGGAAAGCTTACCGAATAGCTAGTATTGCTAATAGTGTCATAGTTGCCTGATGTGATTTCAACAATTATTTGGGCATCGCCACCTGATGCGGCAATCAAAGTGTCTGACTTATTCATATTGAGGGATAAAATCGGATCAACGAAATCTTGTGCTAATGGTAATACGGTGTAGCCGAGATCAAGCCCATGATCTGCAGGGGGAGCATTATGAGCTTCACCATATGAGATAGCAATTGGGCCGCTTGCAGTTATATTAGTGCCTGCATTATCGTCATCAGTAGTATCGTAAAATTGGTATATATCTAATGTATTAAGTATTTGACTAGTTGTTCGAGTGCCATCGTCATTACTAATATTTATTGTAGTATTATCGTAAAGTGGAGTAATCCATATTGGTGAGCCGTTTGTCGCACCTGCAGGAGGATTAATTCCTGTAGGTGACCAAGGTATAAAATATTCGTTTTTCAACATACGTGAGGGCATGAGTGAAAAGCCCCAATCATGGCTTCGATCAAGATAATCAATATCTATTACTCCCCAAAAAAGTTGGTCACCACTAATACGCAAACCTGACCCAGCTATTAAGCCAGAACCGGTCAGAACCGATAAGGCGCTTGCAGATTTTGCAGGAATTACATAAGGTCCACGCTCACCACTGCTATCATAAAAAGAAACCGTAAGTGCGGTACTATTAGGATTAAAAATATAGGCATTTACACGATAAGTATTATTACCTGTAATTGGTACTACATAATCGCGTCCCCATAATCTAATAGGAATAGCGCTAAATAAATCAGAGCGATAAGTTGTATGGTGCCCGGTTATAATACCTACCTGAATATCTTTTGCGGCCCTAACAATAGTACCAGCAAGTACATTAAGACTGCTTGCGGTGGTCTCGTCAAGATAACCATTAGTTGAATACGACTGACCTTTATTTAAAGTTACTTGCACCGTACCATTACTATTACTAATACTAACTAGGTTGTCATCTTCATACGATACTACAGTTAAGTCTACATATTCAAACGGTTTATAATGATTATTATCATATAAATCTGTACCAATTGGGATATGATATTCACGATAACCTGTGAGTGTTTGTTTGGCGTAAACTTCTATAGCACCGCCCATTTGATTGTAGGTAGTATTTGCTGGATACATATTTATTACAAGATTTATAGGGCCACCAACACTAACAACGCGGTCGCCGCCATCATAGCGAGTTAATGTGCCTCGGGGTATTGGAATAAAACAATTTTTTTCTGGAGAAGTGTCATTACAGCCCTCGCTTGTGCCATTAGCACTAGCAAATGATAAAGTTTCGCCGCGATTGAGGTTATATACTTCAGTGGTAGGTCCTTGCGAGTTAAAAATGTCAGTATCATAACCATCTTCCCAATGGTCATAATAAACTTTTTCATTGTCAGTAGTTGCAACTATTGAGATTACACTAACCATACCGCCAGAAAGGGCAGGTGCAAGAACTCTCATGAACTCATAAACATGACTCGCGCGCCCGACTACATAGTATTCTTGCACACCGGCACTGATGCCTTGCTCTTGCGCAAGTGATGATGACGGCGGTGAGCTAATGGCTATCAGCGAAAAGATTGAGAGCGAGAATAACAAAACAGAACGAGATAGATTGTGCGGCATGCCTTTATTCTCCACGTGGCCGAAGAACTATACTTAAATAAACGGATCAATTATATTATAAGTTTAGCCTACCCTGGGTACAGCCGCACTAGGATGATTACTATTGCTTTTTTTTAAAACTATTTAGATCAGCTCTGCTAATGTATTAGTAGGTATACTCGATTAATACATTTATAAAGCGTGAACCAATTTACCCATTTTAGTAACCCACGCAGTAGTGCTACGCTCAGCAGTTATAAGCGGCGCTTTATGCGAAAACGCTAATTCAATATAAACAGCGTCATACATAGTGGCCTGATAATCTAAGGCACGATGTAATACCGCGAGATTATTAGGTTCGGCTAATTTTAAGGGTGCCTCTAAATGCAATTGATAAATTTCATATGCAAGATTGGTGGCAAGCTCACCACGACGTACGTAGGTGCGCAAAACATTGCCAAATTCCCAATAATGTAGTGAGGGTACAATAATAGATATTTCATTGTTTATCAGACGCTGTTGCCAGTTGCGCGCCGCTGTTGCGATTTTTTCATTCAAATACCAAGCGCAAGCTACACTAGTGTCAAGAATATAGGTTTTCATTAGCGTTCACGGTCTTGCCGCAATATTTCATAACTACTTTCACGAAAACGTGTGTTCGCCACAGCTTGTTGAACTTTAAGAAGGCGTTCTTTATAGGTTTTGCGGCATTGTTCTTCAGAACGTACTTCTACAAAAAGTCGCAAGGCTTCTTCGACCAAAGCACTTTTACTTGTCGCTTGTGACAGTCGCAGTGCTTCACTAATTAAATCGTCATTAAGTACAATATTAGTTCTCATACACCAAACCATACACCAGTGTAATTAATTGTCAATATGATATAACTGTAAGTGAACTGTAAGTAGTAAAAGTTTTTAAACAACCTATGCAAGATGAGTTAGAAGTTGTTATTTAAGATAATCTGCGTTTTTAGTATTACGGCAAGCTTGTAAATATTAGAGATATATATAATTTAGGCACCAACTATGTTGAGCTTAATATAAGGAAAACTTTCATGACTTTGTGGTTAGCGTTAGTTACAACTTTTTTATATCCCGCACTTGCAACTGCTAATGAAGCCGGTGGTCATGCTGACCCAGTAACTAATGTTGCCCTTTTTTTGGTAATCATTCTTGTTGCAGCCAGCTTAGGTGGTGATTTAGCGGTTAGATTAGGTCAGCCAGCAGTACTTGGTGAATTGATTGGCGGCGTAATTGTCGGAAACCTTTCATTGTTAGGCTTTCATGGTTTTGAAGCTATCAAAACCGATGCTGCAATTGACATGCTCTCGCGTATTGGAGTGCTGATTTTGCTTTTTGAAGTTGGACTTGAATCAACAGTTGGGCAAATGCTGAAAGTTGGGCTTTCCTCACTTTTAGTAGCGATGTTCGGTGTCATTGCGCCTTTTGCTCTTGGTTGGGGAGTAAGCTCTTGGCTAATGCCTCACGAAAGTTCTTACGTACACGCATTTATTGGTGCCACCTTAACCGCTACCAGCGTGGGTATTACCGCCCGAGTGTTAAAAGACCTCAATAAATCAAAAAGCACTGAAGCGCGTATCATACTAGGGGCAGCGGTTATCGACGACGTGCTAGGTCTAGTTATTTTGGCGGTGGTCACAGGAATAATTGTTGCGGCAAACAAAGGTGCAGAATTTACCCCGAGTGAAGTTGCTTTAACATTAGCCAAAGCCATTGGTTTTTTAGTTGGCGCATTAGTGTTAGGCTTACTTTTATCTAAACGTTTGTTTGTGCTAGCTTCAAAAATGCGCGCCCGTGGTATGTTGCTTGCCACTGGTCTTAGTTTTTGTTTCTTTCTTTCATGGCTGGCTGGTTTAATAGGTTTAGCTCCTATAGTTGGTGCATTTGCTGCTGGTCTCATTTTAGAAGAGACACATTATCATGATTTTATCGATCGCGGTGAACATAGTCTTGATGAATTGATTCATCCGATATCATCATTTTTAGTGCCGGTCTTTTTTGTGGTTATGGGTATGCGCACCGATATTCGCTCATTTATGCAGCCAGGTGTTTTAGGTTTAGCAGTGGCCCTCACGGTGGTGGCGATTATTGGTAAACAAATTTGTTCGCTCGGAGTGTTAGGCAAAGGTATTGATAGATTATCTGTTGGTATTGGGATGATTCCGCGTGGTGAGGTTGGGCTTATCTTCGCCAACATCGGTTTGGCTCTTTATATCGGTGGTCATGAAGTTATTAATCAAGCGACATTTTCTGCGGTAGTGGTGATGGTTATTGTGACTACATTAGTTACCCCACCATTACTTAAATGGAGCTTAGGGCGCATTGATAAAAAAGGCAGCAAGGCTACATAAATATACTGAGAATACTATTAGTAATAAATCAAGAGCAGCCGCTAGTTGAACCGCAGTTCTGACATTTATAACAAGCACCGCTGCGAATCATGATTGAGCCGCACTCAGAACAGCTAGGTGCATCTGCTTGGGTTGCAAATACTGCTTTCTCATTAAGTTCAATACCAGGCAAAGTTTTTTGCGCCGATAAAACCATTGAACTTAAATCTTGCGGAGCTGCGGGTTGCATAGCATCATTAACAAACTTTAAAGCTAACCAGCGGAAGATATAATCAGTGATTGACTTAGCTATAGGTATTTCACGATTACCGGTAAAGCCAGATGGTTCATAACGAGTATGAGAAAACTTGTCGGCTAATACTCGCAACGGCACGCCATATTGTAGTGCTAATGAAATTGAGGTTGCCAAAGAATCCATTAGACCAGAAATAGTTGAACCTTCTTTACTCATGGTAATAAAGACTTCGCCCGGTGTACCATCTTCATATAAACCAACGGTGATGTAACCTTCGTGACCAGCAATAGAGAATTTGTGGGTTATTGCTTGCCGCTCATCAGGTAAACGACGACGCGCTGGCGCAATTTTTGTCGCAGTTTCTTTTTTGTCGGTTGTTAGTGAAGTATTTAGTGGCTGCGAGCGTTTACAACCATCACGATAGATCGCAATAGATTTTAAACCTAATTTCCAGGCTTGGATATAAGTATCAGCAATTTCATTGGCGGTTGCTTCGTTAGGCATGTTAACGGTTTTAGAAATTGCTCCAGAAATAAAAGGCTGTACTGCCGCCATCATACGAACATGCCCCATGGGAGCAATTGAACGTTTGCCTTTTAATGGTTTAAAGGCGCAGTCAAATACGGCTAAATCTTGCATTTTTAATAAGGGCGCACCTTCAATCGTTTCTTCTTTTTCGAGATACTCAAGAATTGCAGCTTTAGTGCCATTTTGATAGCCAAGACGATCAAGGGCTTCTGGCACTGTGCCATTAACCATTTTTAATAAGCCACCACCAACTAGCTTTTTATATTTTACTAGAGAAATATCAGGCTCGATACCGGTAGTATCGCAATCCATCATGAAGCCAATGGTGCCGGTAGGGGCTAGCACGGTAACCTGAGCATTGCGGTAACCAAAGGTTTTACCTAACTCAAGTGCATCATTCCAAACGACTTTAGCTGGTTGCAGTAATGATGGTGGTACTAATGAGTCATCAATATCATCAGCAGCAGCACGATGTTTTTCTATGACTGCTATCATTGAATCAGCATTTTGCGCATAGGTTTCAAAAGTTCCCTTTATTTCTGCCAAGCGCGCGCTTTGGGCATAACCTTCACCAGTAATTAAAGCAGTAGTGGCTGCAGCATAAGCGCGACCATTGTCAGAATCATAAGGAAGCCCGCGGGCCATTAATAAAGCGCCAAGATTGGCATAACCTAAACCAAGCGGTCGAAATGTTTTTGAATTCTTTTCGATGCGTGCAGTGGGGTAGCTTGCCTCGTCAACAATAACTTCTTGTGCAGTTATTGAGATATCTACGGCGTGGCGCAAACCTTCAACATCAAGCTCACCATTGGCATCGCGAAATTTCATTAAGTTAAGCGAGGCCAAATTACAGGCCGAATCATTTAAAAACATAAATTCGCTACAAGGATTGCTAGCATAAATGCGATCTGTCGATTTGCAAGTATGCCAATCATTAATGGTTGTATCAAATTGCAAACCTGGGTCACCACATAAGTGCACAGCTTCAGAAATTTGCTGCATGATTTTTCGCGCTTCATGATGTTCAGCCACTGAACCATCAACACGATTAATTGTCTTCCAGACGCCGTCTTGCTCAACAGCTTTCATAAACTCATCAGTGACTCGCACCGAGTTATTAGAATTTTGAAAGAAAACTGAAGCATAAGCTTCGCCATCAACGGCCCCATTATAGCCAGCATCAATCAAGGCCCAGGCTTTCTTTTCTTCTTTGGATTTGCAATTGATAAAATCTATTATGTCAGGGTGATCGGCATCAAGAATTACCATTTTTGCCGCACGTCGAGTTTTACCGCCACTCTTAATTACCCCAGCGAAGGCATCGTATCCTTTCATAAACGATACCGGACCAGAAGCTTGACCGCCGCCGGTTAATAATTCTTTGCTGCCTCGAATTGGTGAAAGATTTGAACCGGTACCTGAGCCATATTTAAATAGGCGTCCCTCGGTTTTTGCAAGTTCAAGAATCGACTCCATTGTATCATCTACTGAATTGATGAAGCAGGCTGAGCACTGCGGATGAGTTTCAACCCCAACGTTAAACCACACGGGGCTATTAAAGGAGAGATTTTGGTTAACCAGGAGATATTTCAATTCATCAGCAAAAATTTTGACACCTTCACCATTGGCAAAGTAATTACCTTTTTCAGCCCATGCCGCTATAGTTTGCACAACACGACTGATTAACTGCTTAACGCTGTTTTCACGATCTGGCGCACCGATAGAACCGCGAAAATATTTTGAAACCACAACATTAGTCGCTAATTGGCTCCAATTTGCTGGTACTTCAACATTATGTTGCTCAAAAACAACACGACCGCCTTCGCCAGTGATAACCGCACTACGCAGTTGCCATTCGATTTGATCAAAGGGATCAAGACCCGCGGTAGTCCAGCGTCGCGTTATAGTTAGTCCTTCTCTTGTATAATTGTTTTGAGCGGAGCGCATTTTAGTTTTCCTTTTACCATTTCGACGCAGTTCTGTGCTCCGTAGTTCTGTGCTTTGGGTATTTATATGATATGTAAGTTCGTTTTTGTCGACTTGTATACCAGCTACATCTGTCATGATTTTTAAAACCTCCAGCAAGATCAATCCGTTAAAGTCCTGCCTGAACGCGCATCAACGCAGGCTTCTCTCATAAGGAAGTGTGTTTTTTCGTGAGTGTGAAGACACCCTCGCTCACCCACGCGCAGACGTCAATCTTACTTTAACTACTTTGTAAGCGGCTTCTGTAACGACCTGAAATTGCGCTATGCTAAAAGTGGTAAAGCATTTTTTCAATACGCCATACATCAAGCTGCTAATACTATCCTATATTGTAATGTAGTGCCATATGGTCAAATGCCTATTTCGCCACTGGCGTAACACAACCTTAACGAAATATACAAGCCATATAATTGCTACAGTAATATAAATTGATCGTATAAATAAAACTCACTACTTAGAGTAAGAAAATTTCGTTTAGCAATGTGATAACCTACTTAGAGTAAAAATAATTTTAAGTAACAAATTTGAGATATTGTTTGATCTAAGACACCTTAAAAAACTTTAAGCTATTCATGAGAAATATTTTATAACTATATAAAATATTGAAGAAAAATGAAGCAATAACTTAAAAATTAGCAAATTCTAGGTAGAATATACCCATCAAAAAAACGAAAAATATTTTCATAAAAAAGGTACGTGGAAACTGGTTTAATGTGAAAATCATCAGGTAATAATATAGCTAGGCTTACTTTAAGAATGCTTAGCTCTTTTTGTTAAATCGATTAAATCTCTGCTTTTTTTTGATAGCTGTTTCCATGGCAGTATCGAGTTTGTTCCATACTTGTTGCTGGTGCTCTTTTTTTCCGGCCTCAACATCAGCACGAACTTTTTCAGATTTTGCTGCGGCTTTTGATCTTGTAGCTGATACGACAGGTAAGGGTTTGCGCACACTAAAAATAGTATTATTGCCAGCTTTATTTTTGGTATCGCTACTCATTACAGAAGTTAAGCTTAACAAATGTTTTAGCAACCAGCGATAGTAAAAAGAGCATCTGTGTCTGGCTTTATAAAACCAGCAAAGAAGCTAGAAAGTTCTTCAATATCAAAAGTAATACGCATTTCTTTGGTGAGACGTTCATCATTGATACAGACATTGGTTTTGTTGATGGGGTGATCGACGTGATGAATACCTAAAGAGATGGCGTGATTGTCTAGCCCTGACATGTTTCCTCCGCAGTCGCTTCATTTTTTTACATATTCTGGCGCGCACCAGAATTATGCAAAAACTTAATATTTTCGGTGTAACTTAGGAGATAACCTGCGTCAAATTTATGGCAAAGATTAAGTTCTATTTGTTGACCACAATTCATTAAGCTGGCAGATATTGTTGAAACTTTTAATTACAGGGATACAAGCGATGAAAGTTTCAATGACTAATCCAAATCTCGGTATTAATACAACATTTGAAATTACCAACGAGCAGCTGCAAAGCCAAGCGCAATTTCAAAAAAAATTAGATGCAGTTTTTACTGGACAAAATTATGTCGCCAGTGTGGATGCTATCGAAAAAATACGTCAGCATTTACTGGCTAATCGCAGTAAAAAAGTTGTGCAGGTACGTGCCCCTGAATTTTTTGATTCTTTAAAACCACTAAAAGTACTCAATGCTTTAGCACCACCAGAATCTGAAGATGTTATGCAACCAGCACCGCAGGCATCTGATGATGTTGAAGAAGCAATAGTAGTTTTTGACGATCAACCATCTATACTTGCAGACTATGCCAGCTTTAATCAGTTAGTTAATGAAATGCTTGATATGCCAATAGCAGCAGATCCGCATAATATTCGAGGCACATTTGCTTCTCTAACTGAAAACGACTTACTTAAATGCCAGCACATAATAGTCAATACTGAAGGTAGCGGTATGCAGTACGGTGAGCCAGCTCAAGATATATTAAAGGTAACTGCATATGAAAATGCAAGAACAGTATTATTAAAGATGCAATTAGCTGATGGCACAGAACACACAAAGATTTTTATCCCCAGTGAAGCAGGCGATTTAAAAACAGGATTATTTGGTCGTATGTTAGATTGTGGAAGTGAGATACCCGGAAATAGATTTGAATACGATAAATCAAGAATTTATAACGTCCCTCCTTTAGCTGATGACCGGTGGGATATTGAGATGACAAAACCTGACACTGTTGAGGCCTATGAAAAAAAAGTATATCCTGCGATTTCATCTGGTGTACGTCTGTTGCGTGATCTAAACATATTAAAAAATGGCGATACTATTTTAGATGTGGGTTCAGGCCGAGGCGATCTAGCCCTAAGGCTCAATGATACATTTGCACAAAATGAATATAAAATTATTGGTGCAGAGCCAAATCGGCCTAGCCGTTTAGAGGCTAATAATAAAAAGAAGGCATTTGATGATGTTCAAGAGAATTTTTATCCTTATAAAAATATTTCTTTTAAAAATTTCAGCGGTGAACAACTTGCAAACAAAGTTGATGAGCTAAATATAAACCCAAAAGTATTAATATTTTCAGGAGTTTTAGCAAGTGCAGTGCTAACTAAACAAGTTGCCGAAGGGGCTGCTCAACAAGCATTTAATATACTACCTCCAGGCGGGGCGATGATTGTTGCTTCTAAAACCGATCCCCTACTATCGGCAGCAGATTTTCGTGCAATTGGTTTTGAAATTCTAAATACCTATTCGCCAGAATATAATCGACCACTTTATGTTTTGCGTAAGCCGGTACAAGCTCCGATGCAAGTACCTGCGCCACCTCCTGAACAACCTTCTGAAGATGGTCCTATCGAATCTAGTGTATAAAGCCACAAGACAACATCCCTCGCTACGTTAAGGGCTGACTCTTGATCTCATCTCTGTAATTGATCGATTTTATTAGGCTTTACTGGATGCCCTCTTTCGAGGGCATGACGTAGAGAGT
>JAFGEK010000169.1 GCA_016931625.1 Deltaproteobacteria bacterium
AAGTCGCAGGCAGGATTTTTACGAGCACGTGGCCGTAAGTAGCGGATTTCGTGAAGATCGACGGGAGACATTTAGGGACACCCCCTAATTTATTAAAGCTGTAAGCGAAGGAATAAAAGGCAAAATGAAGCAACGCATACTTGTTACTGCAGGACTACCATATGCAAATGGAAGTATTCATTTAGGCCATTTAGTTGGGTATTGTCAGGCAGATTTTTACGTAAGAGCCCACAAGCGTCTGGGCGAAAATGCCATTTATATCTGCGCTGACGATACTCACGGAACCCCAATAGAATTAAATGCCGCCCGTCAAGGTGTGAAACCTACAGAGTTAATCGAGCGTTATCATAAAGAACATAAGCGTGACTTTGCCCAATTTGATGTAGCATTCGATTATTTTGGTAGTACCAATAATGATACTAATCGTGAAATAGTTGAACGTGTTTATCATGAACTTCGTCAAAAAGAAGCTTTAGAAGATCGTAGCCTTGACGGCAATTGGTGTGAAAAGGATGAGCGTTTTCTCCCTGATCGTTTTATTAAGGGCGAATGTCCTAATTGTAATGCTGCTGATCAGTACGGTGATGTCTGTGAAGTGTGCGGTAAAACCTATTCTCCAACCGACTTAAAAAATGCGCGCTGTGTTCTATGTGGTGGTACTCCGGTTATTCGTAAAAGTGATCATGTGTTTTTCAAACTTAGCGCCGCACCTAATGTTGAATTCTTACGTAATTGGATAGAATCAGGCGCTTTACTTAGCGACACTGCAAATTATGTTAAAAGCTGGTTAGATTCTGGCTTGCGTGATTGGTGTATTAGTAGAGATGGTCCCTATTTTGGTTTTGCAATACCTGATCGACCGGGTAAATTTTTTTACGTTTGGCTTGATGCTCCGTTAGGATATGTGAGTGCATCAGTTGAGTGGGGGCAACAAAATAAAATTGACTTCACTGAATTATGGCAAGCACCGGATAAAACTCGGATCGAACATTTTATAGGTAAGGATATTGTTTATTTCCACACATTATTTTGGCCAGCGGTATTAAAAGCCGTGGGTTACACTTTACCTTCAGCAATACATGTTAATGGTATGTTGACGGTTGAAGGCGAAAAAATGTCAAAGACGCGCGGCACCTTTATTAATGCTGCAACCTTTGCCGAACATATTGAACCACAAGCACTACGATATTATTATGCCTGTCGTTCAGGAGCGGATAGTTCAGATTTAGACCTATCATTTGAAGATTTTGTGTTACGCGTAAATAGTGAGCTGGTAAACAAGCATGCGAATCTTTTTAGTAGAATGTCACAGTTTCTCTCACAAAAATTGGATAATTGTTTAGGGGATTTGCCATTTCTTGCGCAAGAAGCACAAGCCGCACCATTACTCACGACAAATGAAATTAATAGTATGGTCGAGCAAGCACGTCGGGTAGTGGCAGCCTGTCGTAGAGTTGAAGAATTATATCGCAAACGTGAGTTCGGCCAAGTAGTGCGCGAGCTTGCTGGCGTTGCTGATATTGGCAATGAATTTATGCAATCGGCAAAACCATGGGAACAATTAAAAACCGATCCCGAAAAAGCTCGCGAAACTTTAACTTTTGCAGCTAATGTTTGCTATGCTTTAGCTATGTATTTATGGCCAATCGTACCTAAATTTTCCGAGGCTGGTGCTCGAGTGCTTGGGACAACGATTGATAGCATAGATGCAACAAGATTATTTGCAGAACGCAAGCGCAAATTGGGTACGTTTGAACGCTTATTTGAACGCATTGAACGTAAACAAATCGATGCCATAGTTGATGCTTCAAAACAAAGCATGCCAGATACAAATGCATCTAAAAAGACAAATAGCGCGGAAACTACAGCAGGTGTTATTCAGCTTGGCGAGTTAATTGAATATGATCAATTTAGTAAAGTGGATTTAAGAGTTGGATTAATAGTTAATGCCGAGTCAGTGCCAAAGAGTCAGAAATTAATCCGTCTTGAAGTTGATCTTGGCGAAGGTTCATCACGGCAGATTATTGCTGGTATAGCTCAATCATATAGTCCTAATGTTTTAGTTGGTACTCGTATAGTTGTGGTAGCCAACCTTAAGCCCGCAAAACTTATGGGATTAGAAAGTAGAGGTATGGTGTTAGCCGCAGGCGAAACAACCAATATGTCACTATTACGTATTGAAAAAGAATTAGCTCCAGGCACAAAGGTCAAATAGGTGGTAGATTCAACTGAAATTGATTTTGATGGAGCTTCTTTACCGGTTTTGTTTGAGCTTCTTAATCGACCCCAATCACAGATACGAGCTGATGCAGCATGTGCGATTGGTGATCGTCTACGTACTTGCGAATTGCAGCAACTAGAAGTTCACATGCAAGAAAAGTTAGCGCAAATGCTAGCTGATGAAGCTGCAGCAGTGCGTTTTGAAGCTGCAATTACATTAGCGCTAGCAAAAGATAAAAGAGCGACAGATGAATTAATCAAAGCTTTAAATTCTTCTGCGTTACGTCTTGATGCTATTAGAGCATTAGGCACTAGTGGTGATGAAAGAGCTTTACCGACATTATTAAATATTTTAAATCGCCGATTTTTAATGCCATGGGCGGATAAACTACAAGCAGCAGCAGCTTTATGCGCTTTGGGTGATTTAGCAGGCGCACAATATTTGCAAGAAAAGCTTGCAAGTCGCCGTATGGGTGAACGTGCAGCGGCTATTCATTTTTTAGGTGAGTCGAAACATCCGCAAGCTCGCGCTATACTTGAGCAATTGATTGTTGATAGTAGTGAACCATTACGTGATGTTGCCGTTAGAGCAATAGGGCTTTTACAAGATCCCCAAGTTGCTCAAGTGCTTATTGAAACACGCGTGAATGCTGATACTGAATTAAAAGATGACATTGACCAAGCTTTGACTAAACTTGGTATAAAAACTTCTGCATGACATTATGAATAAACCGCTAGCTAAAAATGCCATAGCTTTTTTTGACCTGGACCGTACTCTTATCGCCAACAATTCTGCATTCGCTTTGCTTTGGCAAGAGATAAAAATCGGTCATGTAGGAATGAGTGAATTTTTGGGAGGTTTGTTATGGCTAATTCGTTATAGCTTTGGGGGCACCAATTTAGCGACAGCCGCAACAACTTTGGTAAAAGCAATTAAGGGACACAGTGAACAAAAGCTACAAGAACGTATGACTGATTTTTATTTAAAATATATGCGTCCATGCTTACGTCCAGGGGCATACGCTGTTTTACGTATGCACAGAGAGAATGGAGATCGTTTGGTGTTACTTACTTCGTCTTCTAAGTATCTTAGCCAATTGATTGTAAAAGACTTAGAACTGGATGACTATCTTTGCACTGAACTTGAAATTGGCGCAGATGGCTTATTTACTGGTAATGTTATAGGGTATCCATGTTTTGGAGATGGTAAGCTTATTGCCGCAAGAAATTATGCAAATGAAGTCAAAGTAGATTTGCAGGAATGCACTTTTTATACTGATTCGGCATCTGATATGCCAGTTTTAGAGGCTGTGGGATATCCTGTTGCAGTAAATCCTGATATTCGCTTACGTAGAATTGCCAAAGTAAAGCATTGGCCGATTGTTGACTGGGGCAAGCCAGCTAAGTAGGTTGTTATTAGAAAAGATAATGAATATGTTATACTTTGATTGTTGAAATAAATATATATTTTTAGCAAAGGCTTCGTATTATGGCATCTGAACTATTATTTGCTCGCTTTAAGCCTAGTAATCTCGAACCGCGTAATTCTATTGGCGCAAAATGGGAGCGTTTGCTTAATCATCTTGATTTAGCCAAAGTGGTTGCTGGTCGTCGTACTGCAATTAAAATGCATTTAGGGGGAGGCCATGGCTTTACTACGATTCATCCTTTGTTTGTGCGAAAATTAGTAAAGAAAATAAAAGCAGCAGGTGCTCGTGAAGTTTTTATTACTGATAGCCCTGGCGCAGTAATAAATGCTATAGATCGTGGATATACTAGCGAAGTTGTTGGTTGCGCCATCATATCAAATACCGGCACTGCCGATCGCTATGTTTATCGGCATGATATTACGCCACCGCATTTAAGTTTAGATCATATCGAATTAGCAGGAGAGATTGTTGACGCTGACGCACTTATCGATCTCTCACATGTAAAAGCTCATGGTGCCTGTGGTTTTGGTGGCGCTTCAAAAAATTTATCAATGGGAGCGGTTGACGGTCCAACGCGTGAACGCTTGCATGCTCTTGAAGGTGGCTTAACTTGGGAGCGTGAAAAGTGCAATCAATGTCGCGCTTGTGTTGATAATTGTGATACTGGCGCTATCAGTTTAAGTGATAGCGGCGAATGGAGTGTGTTTTATCATCACTGTCGTTTTTGTCAGCATTGTGTATTAATTTGCCCTGAGCATGCCATCTCATTAGCTGGTGGTGCCTATGATGATTTTCAACGTGGAATGGCTTTAACCACTAATGAAGTATTAAAAACTTTTGCTCCACAATATATATTGTTTATAAATTTTCTAACAGATATTACTATTTTTTGTGATTGTTGGGGGATGACCACACCACGATTGGTACCGGATATTGGTATTTTGGCCGGACAAGATATCGTAGCCATTGAGCAAGCTACTTTAGATTTGGTGCGCAGTGAAGATTTAATCCCGGGTGCTTTACCTGAACATATTAAATTAGCTGCAGAAACTGGCGCACATTTATTTGAACGTATTCATGGTAAAAATCCATATGTTATTGTCGAACAACTTGAAAAATTAAATCAGGGTAGCCATGAATATAAAATAAAAGAGATAGATTAGGGATACCCCTTGGTGAAAATAAAAAATAGCGAAAATAATTTAACCGAGCCACTTGAACCGCCCCAAATTTTACGGAGACTCCATTTCTTGAGAGGATGGAGTTATGAGACCAAACCAGAATTTTTCTAAAGAAGTAAAGCAACGCGCAGTACGTATGGTTTTTAAGCATGAGAGTGAATACAAGTCACGCTGGCAAGCAGTCGAGTCGATCTGTGCAATGTTACCGATCGCCCCATCGACATTCTACGCCCATAAAACTCGCAGGCTTGATCCTGATAAACGTTCAATGCGCGCTAAACGAGACGAGCAACTACAGGTTGAAATCCAGCGAGTTTATGATGAAAGCGATAGCCTTTATGGCGTCGATAAAGTTTGGCGCCAACTGAAAATACAACACATTGATGTAGCTCGCTGCACTGTAGAGCGTCTCATGCGTAACATGGGGTTTACGAGGGGTAGTTCGCGGTAAAGTCTATAAAGTAACGACAATTGCAGATGAAAGAGCAGATAGGCCACAAGATTTAGTACGACGCATGTTTAGTGCCGACGCGCCAAATAAACTCTCAAGTTGCTGATATAACATTTGTGTCAACTTGGCGGGGATTTGTTTATGTAGCTTTTGTTGTTGATGTGTTTTCTCGTTACCTTGTTGGCTGGAAGGTTGATTCATCATAGCGACAGAGGCAAGCAATATCTGTCTATTCGTTATACGGAGCGTTTGGTGGAAGCTGGCATTGAAAGCTCAGTTGGAAGTGTTGGTAATTCTTATAATAATGCTTTAGCGACAATCAATAAATGGCCTTTTCAAAACTGAAGTTATTCACAGAAAAGGACCATGGCGTAATATTGAAGATGTTGAATTTGCTACTCTTAAATGGATAGATTGGTTTAACAATAAAAGATTACTTGAACCACTTGGCTGGTTGCCACCGGCTAAATATGAAGCTATTTATTATGAAGGTAAGCATGCATTAAAAAATGCTGCTTGACTCAAACAAAAGAGTCTCTGGGATAACCGGGGCGGTTCAAAATGATTGTTTGGGGTGGAAAAAATAATAACAGTCATTTTGACACAATTGGAAGGTATTTGCCGTAAATGGTTATTTTGTTACAGCGTTAACAAAGATATTTGCGCGGCACAACAATTGGGTTTTAGGTTACTCATAATCGTGTCGCGCAAATTGAACATTATATTCTAGAGACAAGGCAGCATTTTAATTGGAGGTATAAAATGTTTACTCCCTCACAACAATTACTTGATAAGTATGCATCAATACTCGTCAACTTTGCCCTTAATAATGGCAATGGAATAAAAAAGGACGATGTGGTGTATATTAGATCCCAATTACCGGGACTCCCGTTGACCAAGGCTATATATCGCACCACTTTAAAAAGTGGCGGTCATCCGCTCGTTGAGATCCAAGATGATGATTTTCGTTTGCTTAAACTTGAAGAAGGCAGTGATGAGCAGATCGGTTTTTTTGCCAAAGAGTATTATCGCGCAGTGGTCGACACTATCGACCATCTTATAGGGATCTTTTCTGATGAAGATCCACTCTATCTCGCAAAAGCTGACCCCCGTAAGCTCTTCTTATCAAACAGCAGCATGAAACCCTTCAGAGATTGGATCTATGCAAAAGAAGATGCAAAGAAGTTAACTTGGACGCTTTGTCTTTACGGTACTGAAGGTGTTGCACGCGAAGCGGGCATGTCTGTTGAACAGTTTTGGGATCAGATCAAACGGGCATGTTTTCTTGATGATATTGATCCCCTTGAACAATGGCGTCGTGTTAACTCTGATATAAAGCAATTGATCACAATTCTCAACGAAATGCCTATTAAAACATTGAGACTCGTCGCGAAAGACACCGATCTTAAGATACACATTGGTGAGCACCGTAAATGGGTAGGTGGGAGTGGACACAATATCCCCAGTTTTGAAATTTTTACTTCACCCGACTGGCGTGGCACCGAAGGCAGAGTTTTTTTTGATCTACCACTTTATCGGTACGGAAATCTTATTAAGGATATCAGTTTAGAATTTCATAACGGCCAAATCGTGCGTGCAACCGCTAAACAAAATGAATCGTTTTTACATGAAATGATTTCGCAGAAAAATGCCGATAGAATTGGCGAATTTTCTCTCACCGACCGACGGTTCTCTAAAATTAACAGGTTTATGGCTAATTCGCTGTATGATGAGAACTTTGGAGGAGATTTCGGTAACACTCACCTTGCTATCGGAAAATCAATTCACGATACCTGTTCTCTCGACCTTAAAAATATGGACGATGAAAAATATGCCGCACTTGGATTTAACGATTCTTCTGAACATACCGATATCATCGCAACCAGTAATCGTACGGTTACTGCCACGCTTGTTGATGGGTCCACTAAACTTATTTATCAGGATGGGGAATTTAGAATATAATATGAAGTCTATTTGCGTTAAGATATCATCTTGTTTTGCTATATAAATCTCTCTTTGCTATTATCTCAATACATAAGTTCTTAATTATTAAGACACTTACAATCTTATATTGGTAAACTGGCTTATAGTTTGCATAAGCCCCTAAAGATCAATATTTCATGACTTGCGCAACAAAAGAAAACTTAGCTAATGCCAAGGCCTAAACGGCGAGGTTTTACGAAGTCTAAAAACACTGTCCCCAATAGTCCCCCCATTTATTGGTGGCAAACGAGCTGAAATAAAAGCGTCTAGAAAAATATACTTTTTTGATTGTGGTATTAGAAATATTATTTTTGGTGGATTTGAACCAATAAATAATCGTAATGAATCTGGTGCTTTATTTGAAAATTGGGTGTTCGCCGAGCTATACCGTGCATCTGGCATTTTAGGTAATATACACTATTGGCGTACTCGACATGGTTTGGAAGTAGATTTTATTTTTCAATACAATAAAAAAATTAGTGCAATTGAAGTGAAACAACAAGCTATGCAAAAACCTATTTTGCCTCGAGCTTTATGTGACTTTATTGATTTATATCAACCTACTCAAGCTTTAGTGGTAAATAGTAATCTTAGCACAACAAAAAAATATAATGGAATAGAAGTGTATTGGTGTAAACCTGCAGAACTTAAAAAATTACTTTAATTTAGGCTTTTTTGCCGCAGATGGTTTTGCTATTTATAGCACACCTTGCAGAATAGTGTCCCTATCTCCTTCTATCTCCTTTAGCGCAACTTAAGCTTATATTTGTACATCTGAACCTTCAATTTTGTCCACTTATCATTATCTAGTTAGATAAATACAGAGTTTAGCGTAACTTAGCATTATTGAGCAAAGATGGAGTGTTTAATGAAGTTGCGCTACTATATTCCGCTGTTTATTTTTGTGGCTTTGATGATTTGGGGTATGTCATCGAATCCCCCAACAACAGCAATGGCACTGTTACAGTTTTTGATGTTCATCGTTGGTTATGTCAATACATTTTTATTTGGTATCAAAGGCACAATTAAAGATGCAGAACCAATATTAAAAACACATACAAAATCTCCATATATTATACCAGCAGTATTGTTTTTCATACCCACGATAATATTAACGGTAATATTAATACCGCGCAATGCTATGATGATTTTTGGTTTTGCTA
Source organism: Deltaproteobacteria bacterium (assembly GCA_016931625.1). NCBI lineage: Bacteria > Pseudomonadati > Myxococcota > Myxococcia > Deltaproteobacteria bacterium. The sequence goes on from JAFGEK010000169.1 coordinate 8,429, forward strand.
TAGCATTTTTAGCGGCGCTTTTTTATCGCTAATGATTTTTGCGCAATAAATAAATAATTAAATCCACGTAAGAAAAAGTTTTGTTCAGCGGCAGCTTTATGAAAATTGCTTTGTTTAAAAGATTTGTTGTGACGTACGACAGCTATGATATCAACAGGTTGCAAATAATGAGCCAGTGAAGCAAACAATTCAAAACCTACTGGTGCAAAACCATGTTTTTTTATGAAAAAATCGCAGACGTATAAGGCAAAATAACCACCTGGTTGCAGAATGCGGCAGCACTCACGAAATACTTTATCCATTTCGTGATAATAATCATTACCGTAGGGGCTAAGTTTGCCAATACAACGAGGCTCGTCTGAATATTTAATGTGATTTCCATAAGGCGGATCAGCAAAGACTACTTTAGCTATATTGTTTGGTAGTGGTAGGTTACGAGCGTCTGCAATTTCAATATCTTGACGTGTTGAGACTAAGTCAAAGCCACGTGCTTGACGTTGTAAATCAAAAGCAACATCTAAAGTTGTGCCCGAACCGCAAAATGGATCAACAATCAGATCATTATTTTTACTATAGCGAGATATCACATTCCATATGACATACGCAGGTGTAGCGCCAATATATTCGCGGTCGCCTTGTGTTTTATCGCCATAGTGTTGCGAGGGATAATCCCACAAGGTTGTAGTCTGTAGGGCTAGCGGCGGTTTCGCGGGGCGTGAAAATCGACGTTGACGATATTTTTCAGATGACGACTTAGTATGACGAAAGATACGTTTTTCTTTAGTAGGCACTAGATGAAAATCCTTATTTATATTTTTCAATATTGTCTTTGGCATAACGAAAATGATTAGTAATAGTTAGCGCCAAATCATTAATCGATTGATTATCAGTAGCTATCTCAACATGAGCTATTTTACGATACAAAGGTATGCGTCGAGCAAGTACTTCTTTAATTTCTTCAATAAAACTTTTAGCACCAGTTAATGATGGTCTTTGTGTATCATCTGCAATTCGTGATGCTATAGTCGATATTTCAGCTTTGAGCCAAAATACTATGCAGTTTTGTTTTAAAATAGCAATGTTAGATTCACGCTCAATAATACCACCACCACAGTCAATTACTAAGCCATCTTTTAAGGCGTATTGGGCGCATATTTTTTCTTCAAGGTCGCGAAAATTAACCCAACCGTGCTTAGCAACTATTTCTGGAATAGTCATACCAGCTTCATTGGCGATTTCTCGATCTAAACTTATAACATTAAGATTGAGTAGTTGACCAAGCTGTGAAGCAATAACACTTTTGCCGGTGCCGCGATAGCCAACTAATGCTAAGTTCATAATCGCTCCAACAACACTTGTCGCATTACTTCAACAGGAGGCTTTTTACCGGTCCACAATTCAAATTGTACCAAAGCTTGCCCTAAAAACATTTCAACCCCTTCGATGATCCGACAACCAGCAGCAGCAGCTTGTTGCAGTAATTGTGTGCGTCGTGGATTGTAGACGATATCGAAGACTGCAAGGTCATTACGTAAAAGCGATGTTGGCACTAGTGATTGCGATTGATTTGGGCTTTGACCAACCGGAGTACAATGCAATAAAATGTCGCTTTGATTAATAGCATATTTTAAATTATGGTCATTAAGGGTAAGACCATCAACTTTTAAGCCAGAGCGTTGAGTTATATCGTTAGTAAGTTTTGTGAGTTCAGTGTCATCAATACTCAAAATAGAGAGGTTTTGAGGGCGAGCTTCTAATGCTAAAGTCATACTGATAGCGCGAGCACCACCACCTGAACCTAGCATAAGCACGCGTTGGCCTTTAGGGTCTGCCCCTGCTTCGCGCAATGCATTAAGAGCGCCGCGACCATCGCTGTTATAACCACGTAACCGGCCATTGTCATTTACTACAGTGTTGATACAGCCAATGGCATTAGCAGTAGGATCAACTTCATCCATACAAGAAAGAGCACAGACTTTGTGAGGTATGGTTACTGAAAGCCCACGGTAATTAAGGGTACGAATGGCTGCAATACCTTCTTTTATTTGCCCTGGAGCTATATCATGCGCAACGTAAACTAAGGGAATACCCAAAGCAGCAAAAGCAGCATTATGGATAGCAGGTGATAGCGAGTGGCCAACCGGATGCCCAAATAGAGCGCAAATTCGATGTGTAGGATCAATACGTGACATAAAGCCTCTTTACTACTGTAAGACAGTAAGTGGCAAATAACTTGAGGCAACAATTTAAAAATTTGGTTTTTTTGACGTGGTATTAAGGTTGTTGCACTAATATACCATGGTGGGCTGAAGCCTTGATTCGCTTAATATGTTAACACATATACCATATGACTGGTGATGGGTCCGGTGGTATTTGTATTATCTATGGTATGGCCATTTTCAACGGGTATAATCATGTCGTAGGCTTCGCCACCTTTGAGAAAATCAAAAGTGACTGCTGGATAATCTGGGCAAATGAGTGTCTTAGTAGTGTTAAAGTTTGGCGAGACATGTAATTTTAGCTGTTTTTTATCATCACCTAGTGATTCGACGGTGCCAGTTATTGAAAAAGTAACACTACCTTGAATAGTCATTGAGCATTCATCACCTTCATTTCCGCCAGCACCTACACCAGTTACAGCAAAAGTGTTACTACCTGCTAAATTATTTTCACTGCCAACAGTTTCTAGCGCTACTGAGCCACTATAACTGTAAGTGTCATAAAAATTAATTTCGGTGGTGAACTGATCAAAAGATATACTTAGTACATATTCACTTTCGCTAACAGTAATTGGCTGCGTACGTTTAAATATTTTTACATCGCTAGATTCGCAGGATGTATAGAAAGAGCGTACTACGGCATCTTCATCACCAGCGGTGAAAGTGGTAGTTGCTTCACCAGATGATTGGGTAGTGTTAGTACCTGGATTTATTTCACCCGGGCCAGAAGCCAAATCAAAAGCGATAGTTTTGCCGATCAATGGTGAATTATCACAGCTAAGTTGTGCGCGAACTGTTGTTTGCTCATCTTCTTCTAAGACTGTTTGGTCAGCCTTAAGAGTAAAGTCAGGTTCGGCGCAATCGTAATAGTTAACCACCGTCATCGTAATGCTGCCCGAAAAAGAATTGCCTTTGCTTACGTCATAATTGTAATCAATCATTATTAATGGCGATGAAGCATTGTCAGATTTTCGACCAACTCGTTGTATGCGATTATCATTAATAGAATTTATTTCAAAAGTTAAATTAAAATCAAAACCAACTATTTCATAACACTCGTTATTTTTAATTTGTTTATCACCTATTTTACAAATGTTTGCCTGATACCAGGCAATAAATGAGGCCATAAATGCATCGGCATTACCGGAGTTAAGAAGATTGCTAAAGGCACCACCGCCGTAACCAGAAAAATGAGTAACTTCAGCAGTAAAATGCATACCATCATCACTAACAGTGGCAGTAATATCAGTAGCGTCCCATCGTTTTTCATCAGTGTTCCACCACAATAGAGGTAGAGTAGCGCCAGGTGTCAGTTGTTGATTGGCGGTGATAGTTATAGTTACAGGCTTGTCAAATTGTAATCCGTCAGGCTCAGCTTTTATGGCGCCAACAAATTCTGGAATTGGAGCCCAGTTATCAGGAAAATCTGATTCAGAGGTATAAGAGGTAATCTTAAGCTCGGTAGCTTCGTTTATGGCACCTGCAGGTACTTCTATCTTAACCCCACCTTCTCCTTCAACAATGCCACCATCGGCACCAATAGTAACAATAGAAGTGCTATCCTCAGTATCTTTTTTATTTTTATTTTCTTGGCAAGAACCACCGAAATTCATCAAGGCAAATATGAAGAGGACGAAAATAAAACTTCGCTGATGAGTGGCAAATCTTGCGGGTTTAGTCATTTGCAGTCTCCTATTGCTAATTGACTTGAGAAAGAAACCCTTTTTTTTAAAGTTGGTCAACACTGTAAGCCATAATTTGTGACGAACTTACATGGTGTATATTCAATATGGATCGTATTTAATTTTATAGTTATTAAGTGATGGTCTGAGCATCAAATGTTCACATTTATCTTTTTTTAAGGTGTTAGTTTGGCTGATCGCAATATCAAATCAAGGGGAGAAAAGTGCCTGCAGTAAAAGGAATCAATTGATACGATAGTAAAAAAAAATTAAACAAAGTAATCTCTTTGAAAAGAGGAATATTCTTGCTATAAAAAAACTATATAATCACTATGGACCCACATCGACTCGCAGAGATTCGTTCAATTGCTTACCATCGTGCAGTGGCCGAAAAACTACATAAACAACCTGAATTAATAGAAGTAGCCCTAGAACGCTTAGCTAATTGGGAGAAAACTGGTCATTGTGCTTTAAAGTATATTGAACAATGGAGGCATAAGTTATCTTACTCCCTTGATAAATTGGAGGTTTTTCTAGTAGCTGATACAGAATCCGCACGAGAGTTACGGCAATCAACTCCATTTGCCGGAATAATCGATGCACGTGAGCGCTGGCGTATTTGGCGAGAAACATTAGCGAGTGTAAATGTAAGGCAATGAAGCGAACGGATCTTGAACATATCATTCGTGCTGCTGCTGATATTGCTGCTGATAATGAAATTATCATCATCGGGAGTCAGGCAATATTAGCATTTGAATTAAAATTTACTGGGGATTTAATTGCATCTATGGAAGCTGATGTATTTCCTAAAAATTATCCAGAGCGCGCAGATTTAATCGACGGCACTATTGGTGAAGGTTCACCATTTCACGCAACCTTTGGCTATTACGCACAAGGTGTTGCGGCAACGACCGCAGTTTTACCAAAAGGTTGGCAAGAACGCTTAGTTGCTATTCAAAATGAAAATACTCGTGGTGCAATCGGATGGTGCTTAGAATGTCACGATTTGATTATTAGTAAATATGTTGCCAACCGTCCAAAAGACCTTTCATTTATTCGTGCGGCGATTGAGCAAAAGATTCTTAATAAGGATATTTTATTATTGCGAATTTTAGAGTCACCAATTAATGAAGAATTAAAGAAGCAAATATCGATAAAAATTGAAAGTGATTTTCGTAAAATATTATAAATATATTTTGTTTGTTATAAACTTGGTTGATATCATTATGAAAACTCTACTTATCCAACATAAGCAAGACATAACCACGATTACGTTAAATCGCCCAGAGTGTCGCAATGCGCTTAATCAAGAAATGATTGCCGAGTTAACCCAAGCCTTTGGCAATCTTAGTCCTGAGATGCGCACGGTAATTTTATGTGGTGCTGGTGATATATTTTGTGCGGGGGCAGATTTAAATTGGATGCGGCAGAGTAAAGATTTCACTCATGCAGAAAATTTAGCTGATGCTAAGCATTTAGCAGATATGTTTGCTGCAATTGTTAATGCTAAATGTGCCACAATCGCTAAAGTGCATGGTGCAGCTTTTGGTGGTGGTGCAGGTTTAGCGGCTTGCTGTGATATTGTGGTTGCTGATGAAAATTGTAAATTCGGTTTTCCTGAGGTGCGTATAGGGTTAATTCCGGCAGTAATTTCACCTTATGTTTTACGACGTATTAGTGTGGCCCAAGTTCAACGCTACTTTATTACTGGTGAAACCATAACCGCTACACGTGCTTTGCAAATTGGTTTGGTTGATGAAATATATAGTACAGCGGTATGTGATGATGTGATTAACAAACTTATTAAAAACTTATTGGCAGCTGGGCCGAACGCATTAATTGCAGCAAAACGTTTGCTGCATGACGTATCGAAACTAATTAACAATACTGATGCTAATAAATATTATGAATATACTAGCGAGGCAATCGCATCATTGCGGGTGCAGGCAGAAGCACAAGAAGGATTAAAAGCCTTTTTAGAAAAGCGCCAACCCAGTTGGATTAAAAATAAGAAACAAGAATAAATTTTAAGGCAGTTAACAATAAATCGATAAGTTAGAAATTAATGCGAAATTTCGGCGAGTTATGGCAGATTTGCTTGCATAAATATATTACCTAATACTTTCTCATCATTTTTATTAGGCTGCTGTGCTAAAATAATATCCAATTGCGCCAAACCCGGTTGCTCTTTTGTCAGATTATTAGCGCTGACTTGTTTTATTGCCGTTGTTATTCGCAGCAAACCTAAAGATGATAACGTATAAATTGCTCGTAAAACAGAAGTTATTTGAGCTGAACCAAAACGATGTGCTGCAGCTAAGATATCGACGAAGGATACACCTTCACGTAATTGTGCCGCTATTGCTGATTCAAGAGAATCAAGCTCTGCAAGTACTACAGGAACTGGTTCAATTAATGCAAAACGGTGTTTTGCATTAAGAATACTATCAAGTCGTCGTCGTAAATTTGACTCGGTCAATTCATAAACGCTCAGTCCGGTGCGAATTAGCGCCATCCAATCCTGTGGTAGATTGAACTTAATTGCTGAAGGTAATGGCATTTCGAAAAAACGCGCCATAGTATCTTCAAGTGCGAATAAATCATGCCAATGTTGCGCAAGAACTTCTCTTTCGAGTGTAATTTCTTTGATACGATTATACCAATCACTAATCCGTTGGGTTTCAGTAGTAAAAGGGTTATAGGCATGCAAATCAATACGCACGGGCATTCCATCGGTTATTGCTAAAAATACCGTTTGTATGCCGAGATGTATCAAAAATACGCCAGTAGCTTGCTCAGCACGGAGCCGATATAAAGAACCAGCTAAGCCAGTGCCAGCAATACCGATTTCCCAGGTTGGATTTTCAGAGAGTTGTACACTCACTATTATCCCCAGTTTTCCATTTCTTGGTCGAGAGGACCAAGTTCAACTTGATCCTTAGTCGCCAATAATTCACGAACTACTTGCATAAGACTATGTAAACGTTCTTTAGTCTTAGCTTCAAATTTTACTACAATATTAGGCGAAGTGTTAGAAATTCGCACAACTAACCAAGCACCATCACTAAATTGTAAGCGTATACCATCAACTTCAACAATTGAAGCAGTATGACCTTGAATTTTTAACCCATTGATAACTTGCATTGGCACTTGGGTAGCAAGTTCACTACTATATCTTTTAATGAGTTCTTGACGCACAGTATCAACCAAATCATTTTTAATTTCGTCTGGCACATACAAACGTAGCTCATTAGAAGTTGCATAGGTTGGCAATTCTGCCATTATCTCACGCACGGTGCTTGCTTTTTCAACACCGCGCTTATCAACAATCTTTAGAAAACGTAAAGCTGAGTAAATGCCATCATCAATAAGATAATTTTTTGCGTATTCAAGAATATTACCTTTTTCATCAAGACTTGCAGTGGGGAAAAAGAAGTGACCGGAGGCTTCGGCACTAACTTCTACGCGAGTTTTGTTAAGCTCAGGTATTTCTAGGCTCGCAAATTGACGATGGCTTGGATAACCAGCAGTAATAAAAAGACCGTTACCACCATGCTTAATCACAGTGTCTCGCACAACATTTGAAGCACGCACATCAAGTGCTAAAACATGGCCATGATTCGCTGGTTCATCAAGATAGTCAGCATAAAAAATTGCCGCCATTCGTTCAGGCCAAACTACATCACCTTGCTCATCAACAAAGCCAGAACGATCTGAGTCACCATCAAGGGCAATACCAATCCACGGTTGTTCACTAGTTTTTAATGCAGTATTGAGTGTTTTAATACGCTCACGCAAAGCATGAGTGCCTTCGTCAGATGAAGGATCTGCTAAATGATTAGGAAATGAAGAGATAGGCTTTGCAAACATTTCTTCAACTTCGCAACCTGCGTGGCGCAAAATTGGAGTTATTACACGTCCAATGCCATTACCTGCATCCATTACTACATGTAATTTATGCTTATATTGCTCAAATGCTAAGCGCAGCATTGCCATGTATTGACCAAGAATATCTACTTTAGAAACTTTACCTCGTTGCACCTTATCAACATCTGCGCGAAAACGACCTTCGTTAATGATTGGTATAAGTTTTTGTAAGTCTTCGCCAAATAAGGCTTTAAGCCCGACACTTATTTTGAGGCCGTTAAATTCAGGGGGATTGTGGCTACCTGTTACTTGTATTGCACCTTGCAACTGGCTTTTGATTAAATACCAGCTTAATGCACCTGTAGGTAAAAATGAGTGCCCATCATAAATTTCTTGGTTGGTATTATGTATGACATTAATGCCAATCCGAGTAAAGCCGCGCGTTAAACCTTGAACTAATTCTGGTGATAAGTGACGGTGATCGCTAGTGACGGCCACGGTGCCGCCAATCTCAATCAACGAGCCAACAGCACGACCAAAAGCTTCAGCGATTTCGGGGTTGAGATTTTGAGGTCTTTCTTTACCACCAGCAACAACCGGGCGAATATAACCGCGGACGTCATAGCCGCGCACAATGTTGGGATCAATAGTTACATTCAAATTGCTAGAAGAATTGTTTACTTCAGTGGCCATAATTTACTGCACTTCCTTTTTTGGTTTTAATTAGTTTAATCTTATAAATCCGTTGTTATAAAAACAATAGATATAACAAGTCATTATTGTGCTTGCTATTTAAGTTAAACTCTATATTTTTTTGTCATACCTCATGCGCTGTTTGATTATATTTTGTAATATTATGCAAATATCTATGTGATTAATAAAGATATAGCAATATTATGATTAATTATTTTGTTTTTTGTCGTCGACGCAGCACTTTAAGCATTTCACTAAATTCGCGAATTTTTAAAACACGCACTACTCCAAAATATATCAAACCTCCAACAACGATCGGAACCAAGGCTTTAATTAACTGACCTTTAATTCCTGCCAGCATATATGGCGATAATAGCTGTGCAGTGCCGTATGCTGCTGCTGCCATTAATGACGCAGCGATTAGAATTTGGGCAAATTGCCGCCCCCATTGTGACGTTGCCAAGCCACCAAAAAGTCGCCGCCAAGCAAAAAATAAAACTAAAAAATTTATCGTAGCTGCACAGGCAGTACCAAGCGCCACGCCGCGATAACTTAGTATAGGAAATAGAATTATATTTAAACTAACGTTAGTAATCATACCTAAAATGCTGCCGAAAACTGGAACACGCGCCGCCCCCATGGCGTAAAAGGCTGGTGCAAATACTTTTACTGCTGAGTAGCCGTAAAGCCCAAGAGCGTAAAATACCAAAGCCGACGCAGTGCCTGCAGTATCAACAGCACTAAAGCGACCATGCTCAAATATAAGTGCAATAATTGGATTGGCAAGCACTATTAAACCCAAAGCCGACGGAATATTTAAAAAAGCTACCATACGCATGGCCGAGCCTAAAGTGCGCCGTACCCCTTCAATATCTTTTGCTGCTACTTGTTGTGCAACACCAGCACCAGCTACGGTAGCGATGGCGACACCAAAAACCCCAAGTGGTAATTGCATTAAGCGAAAGGCGATTTGCAAATAGGTATTGGCGCTTTCAACATGCGAAGCAAAAATGGTGTTTACTAAAATGTTTATTTGGGTTGCAGATAACCCAATAAGTGCCGCAGCCATTAAGCTGCCAATACGGCGCAAACCAGGTTCGGCAAAAATTGAGCGCGAAAGCTTTATACTAACGCGAAAACCAGCGCGCCATAAGGCTGGTAATTGAACCGACAATTGCAATAAACCGCCAAGTAATGCTCCCAATGCCCAGCCGGTTACAGTGGTAAGCGGACTGGCTTGGTAAAACCATAAACCGATACCTACAACAATCGCACCAACGTTAAAAAATGCGGGTGCCAAAGCAGGTGCGGTAAAACGACTTTGGGCATTGAGCATGCCCATGACAATGGCCGACAGTGATACCAATAGCAAAAATGGCATCATTATGCGGGTTAAATGGGCAGCCAGGTCACTTTGGCTGGCAGAAAATCCTGGGGCAAGTACAGCAACAAGGGGGTATGCAAGAGCGATACCAATGATGACTATCGCTCCGACTATTATAAGAATGAGCGCAATTAAACTATTAGCTAAACGATAAGCCGCCTCAATGCCTTTGTTGCGTTCATAATCGGCAAAAGTGGGGATAAAAGCAGCAGATAAAGAGCCTTCAGCTAATAAATCACGCAATAAATTGGGGATGCGAAAAGCGACGACAAAAGCATCAGAGTAACGATTAGCGCCAATTAAGGCGACGAATAATTGGTCGCGAATAAGGCCGAGTACCCGCGAGGCCATGGTCGCGATAGAAACCCATAATGCTTTAGCCATACGCATTTACATACCTAAGAAAAATAAATAATTATTTAATGGCTATGTATGTGGAAATGAGGAATTTAGAAAGAAAATAGTCAACAGTTGTTACTGACTTAGCTCGAATTCTTTTTTCAACTTATACTGCTGGCTAATTTGATCTTGGGTATATTCGCGCTTTTTTAATCCAGTAATAAAAATATAATCTTGTAAAAGTGATTGTTGAATTGAATTTAAGTGATAATCATTTGCTTGTAGATCAATATATATATCCTTATATGTTGAAGCTATACTACTATAAAGAATTAATCTATTGTTTATTAGCAAGTTAAGAAATTCTAACGATTGAATCAGCAATTTATCGGTTTCAGTAAAATCAGTTACTATTAACTTACAAATATTATCTACTAACCATCGATAGTGTTCTTTATATTCTTCAACAGTAATTTCGTAGTTTCTATTACTGCCATTCATTTGGCCGCGTTTATTATTATGGAAGGCAACCCATAGGCGGGCGCGAAAAATACCAGCTAAGATTTCACCCCGAGTTTTGGGCACTATCCAAGGGGCATCAACTTTTTTATAAAATGCTTGTAATGCACTAAAGGTCTTTTGTTTTCGACCTATTTTATCATCATTAAATTTTGTTGAAATATAGTTGTCTAATAAATTTTGTTCCGCGCTTGTGAGATACGGCATAGCTTTTATATCACGTATATCAGGAACACCATCAGCATTCGCATCTGATAATTGAAATGCTTCAACTAGGCCGATGTTATTTGTTATTTCAGTATTATTGCCTTTTACTTTATGTAGTATTTCG
>JAFGEK010000170.1 GCA_016931625.1 Deltaproteobacteria bacterium
AATTTAGCGAAACTATAAAAATTATTGCTGCTAAGCCAACCACCGCCACCGCCCATAGTTAACGACCAGTCAACAGAAAGATAACGTCGCAAAATTAAAGCTGCGCGAACATCGGCTTTGCTATGTTCAAAAGAAGTACGTAAACCTACCCCGAAAGTTAGCTCTGGTACCCAAGCTAAAACATCAAAAGCGAAGGTCAGGCCAATACCTGCGTCAAGATTTTTATCGAATTGTTTATTATCAAGATATCGTCCACCCAACCATCCGTGCAGCGACGCAACATCATTAAGTCCAAGATGTAATGTCGCATCAGTACCAAACTGCGTAGCAGTGCTATATTCAGCAACAGCTTCGAGTCCGACTAATGTTTCATCAATATCGGCAAAGGCTGAGCGAGGGGAGATAAGCAAGAAAATAAATGAAAATAGAAAAAGCCTCACAAAGAAAAAAATTCGCAAAGGATGCAGGTAATTAGCAACGAGCATGAATTAGCTCACCTCCCAAGAAGTGCCGCCAGGATGGTCTTTAATAGTTACCCCCATTACGGCTAATTCTTGGCGAATGGCATCAGCGCGAGCAAAATCTTTATTTTTTCTTGCAGCAGTACGTTCACTAATTAGATTTTCAATAGTAGTGGCGTCAACTTGCAGTTCGTTTATTCGACGTGCTTCAAGTCGCTTTAAAACAACTTGGGGGTCTTCATCAAAAACCCCTAAGATTGCGGCAATTTCTTTTAGTGCTTTTTGTATAGCGCTTAAAGTTCGTTGATCAACTTTGTTATCTTGCGGACGATCAAGTGTATCATTAATAAGTTTAAATACATCTGAAAGGTCACCAAAGGCTTTGGCAGTATTAAAATCATCATCCATGGCAGCGACAAATCGTTCAATTATATTGCCGACCCAAGCTTCACGATATGGTGGTGTTGGGTCATTAATTTGAACAGCTTGCTCAAGACGCGCTAAGGTTTGATATATATAGCGCACTCGCGCTTCGGCTTCTTTTAAAGCAGCATCAGAAAAACTAATAGGTGAGCGGTAGTGGGTGGTGAGCAAGAAATAGCGCAACGCCTGCGGATCGAATTTTTCAAGCACTTCGCGAATAGTAAAGAAGTTGCCTAATGATTTAGACATCTTTTCGTTGTCAATATTAACAAAGCCATTGTGCATCCACAGGTTAGCTATCGGTTTATCAGTAGCTGCTTGGCTTTGCGCAATTTCATTTTCATGATGCGGAAAAATTAAATCTTTACCGCCACCATGAATATCAAAAGTTTCGCCGAGGAGTTTTTGACTCATCGCTGAGCATTCAATATGCCAGCCAGGTCTACCTTTGCCCCAAGGTGAATCCCAAGCAGGTTCACCCGGTTTTGCCGCCTTCCAAAGCGCAAAGTCTAGAGGATTTTGTTTTTTTTCATTCAACTCAACGCGGGCACCGGTTTTTATATCCTCAAGATTGCGTTTGCTCAAGGCACCATATTTATCAAACTTAGTTACAGCATAATAAACATCACCCTCGGTATTATATGCGAAACCCTTGCTTGCAAGCGTGCTAATTAACTCGATGATTTCTGAGATATATTGGGTAACTTGTGGTTCATGATCTGCCGGCAGTACACTTAGCACCTGCATATCTTTTTTATATTCATTGATAAAACGCTCAGCTATCTTTGCGGCGCTAGAATTAGTTTCTGCTGCACGTTTAATTATTTTATCGTCAATATCAGTGTAATTGCGTACATAAGTAACTTTATAAGAGCGACGTAAATAGCGCACAACTACATCAAAAGCGATATAAGCGCGCGCATGACCAATGTGGCTCATGTCATAAACCGTCGGGCCGCACACGTATATATTAACATGTCCATTAGTTAGCGGGATTAGTGGTTCTTTTTGACCACTCATAGTGTTGTAAATATATATGGCCATTATTGCTCCATCATCGCTGCTGGTTGTGTACGGGTTGTCTCATTAAAGAGTGAACGTAACTCTTTAACCACTACATTAAGAGCGGCATGAGTTTTAGAGGATATCTCATTATGGGGCTCAATTACCGCTTGCAAACGCTCAGCAAGTAATAAAGCTTTACGTAAATCGTTATCACCAGCGCTACGATTAGGTTTTGCCGCAGGTTTAAAAGCTTGAGGGTCAAGTTCGCGATAACGTTTTAGTACTTCAGTTTTGCTTGGCGGTGATTCATTATCAAATACGCTACCCTCAATTTGAGAAAATTGCGCGTGCGACAGGTTTGCACGTTCACGAGCACGTGATAAAAGATCAATTACATCTAACGGAGGTAGCTCTTTAACTTCAAGGTTTTCAAGCGAAGTGGGGTTATGGTCACGCAAAAAGGCAAACGAGCGTGTTAATTTATTTGCCGTATCAGCCTTTATTTTGAGTTCACTACGGCAGTATGCCTCAAAAGTTTTATAACCCCATTCTTTATAACTAGCAGTTTCGCGGGTGACAGTAAGCACTTCTCCGAGCGCTACCCATGACGCTTTAAAATCACGCGTGGCGCTTAAAATACGATAACGCTCAGAGTTGGGATCGAGATGTTCAAGCAAGGCCTCGATCTGAGCTTCTCCCCGCGTACGGCGGCGGACCATGTAGTTCCTCAAAAAACTGAATTTATTGTGCTAATTCTACTAAAAGAATTTTTTTACCAATAGGAGCGCCGTCAACACGATCGATTAATAATTCAGCGATTTGTGGTGAAGCTTTTAGGATAGAGTATTGACGTCGTGATTCAACCTCAAACACAGTGCCATCAGTAAGACCAGCGAGTGCCGCAATTCGTTTAGCTACCGAACCACGGCCTTTAAAACCATCATCAAAACCAATGTTAACGCGAATGCGGGTGAAACCATCATTAATTGCATCACCAGCCTCTTCAGCGCTGCCATTTTGGTCATTTAATACAGCTTCTCCATCTACTGCAGGTGGCATAGCATTATCGATAGGAGCAACTGCGGCAAAATCACCAGCCAGTGCTTCATTGGCGTCGATGGTGTCATAGCCGTCGTGATCACTATAGCTAGAATCGTAGCCGTGCTCATTGCGACGACGCCCCCGACGCCCCCGACGCCCTCGACGACGACTGTCATCATCAAGATGCCCCATACCATTGTGGTCGTAACGGCTTTGGCTGCGGGAATTGCGGTAACCGTTAGTTGGTATGGTTTGACGTTCAGTTTCGGCAGCCGCTGCGGCGTAATATGATTGTAATAAGTAGGCGATTACTTGAGGGGCTTGATCGGGGCTTGCTAAAATTTCTTGGGCAACTGGTAAATGTGCGCCAACTTCAGCCACCGAAGCTTTTTCAGTTAATTCTTTCATAATGCGTTCGCTCCTTAAACGGCTCGCTTCTTCTTCAGATGGCAGATTCCGTTCATTAAACTTAATATTGAATTTTTGTTCGAGCTGCGAAATTAAAGTTTCACTTGCTTCATCTAAAAGGCTGATGGCTGCAGCGAGTTTACTTTCACCTTCTATGCGGCCAGCCCGATGCAGGTAGACATCGTTAAATTCGGGCAAAGAATAGTTGATGATATGGGTTAGGCTATTTATATCAATGCCGCGAGTAGCAACGTCAGTTGCTACCATAAAACGTAACTCGGCTGCTTTTATACGTTCGATAAGACGATCACGATCACGTTGTCGCATACTACTGGCAAGCGGTTGTGCAACAAAACCTGATTGCGTTAGAAATTTGGCGATGAGATCGGTTTCGCTGATAGTATTACAGTAAATAATAGCGCTTTGTGGGCGTATTGCCTCAAGCACATATAATAATTGTTTGGGCTTTGGTAGCTCGCTAGTAACCTTAAAGAATATATTATCTATATTATTAATTTTTAATTGATGGTTTTCTATCTCGACGAGTACTGGATCACTTAGGTATTTTGTGGAGGCCTGTGCAATTTCGTAGGGAACAGAGGATGAAAAAAACATGGTTTGTCGCTCTGTTGGGCATAAGTCAACAATTTGAGCGACGTCTTCCCAAAAGCCCATTGATAGCATTTCATCAGCGTCATTAAGTACTACTGTTTGCAAGCCGGAAAGCAGCAGGTTTTTACGACGGATATGGTCAAGTATACGCCCGGGGGTACCAACAACAATATCAACACCACTTCGCAGAGAGACGATTTGTCGTCCCATCGGCATTCCGCCATAAATAGCATAAATGCGTAAAGGTTTTTTAGCAGCAAGACCACGTAACTCTTGCGCAACTTGATATGCCAATTCGCGTGTTGAAGTAAGAATTAGAGCGCGAGGTTCACATTGTAGACCGAGATTTTGTGATACCCGCTCAATTATCGGTATGCCAAAGGCGCTGATTTTGCCAGAACCTGAATGAGCTTTAACAAACAAATTTTTACCTGCGACTGCAGGTTCAATGACTTTAGCTTGCACAGAAGTTGGCTCAGTGTAGCCAAGTGCAGCAATACCAGCTTTGAGATCGTCATTGATAGGAAACGATTCAAATGAGTTAAAAGAATGTGAGTTTGATCCTGCCTGGATCTCTACTGCGGATGAATCAGCCATTTTACGCTTTACTCGAAGTTATTTATGGCGCGACTTTTTCGTACGGCCCAAATACCGCACTGATACGCAGCCTTTACAAAATTTCTCCCTAAACTCTAAAAAAGGATGCCTCACCAAAGCCCTATAGGATTAATTATTATCCAGAGTAAAAAACTCTCAAGGGCCATCTACCGAAAATCAACGGTTAAGTCCGGGAGGCAAACACTTGTCCTATCTATGGCCTAGTAAAAGACAGAGGTCAATTTAAAAACGCAAAATAACTAACATCCCTTAAGGTTTTATGCCAACCTATATATATGCAGATCACGCGTGGACAGGTATTGGCGCAGAGGTTTTTTGATGTAGCTTATGAGATAGATCTTAAACGCGCTGCTAAGCTTGTCCAAACCCTCTCCCAGCGGCCACGTTTTATTCGTAGTGCAAGAAAAATAAGTCAACCAAATCCACCACTTGAGATGGCTTTGGGGACTAGGCCCTCACCATTGATTCCTGAACAGTCAACTGAAGTTTTGGTTCGACTATACGATGTTGGGGCTATTGCTGTCACTTTTACCATAGATTTACCAGTGCCAATGGAGGTCGAAGAACTAATTACTTTTGCGGCGCAGTTGCAAAGTGAACCTGATGTATTTATTGAACCTGGCAAAGCTATTACTGATGAAATTGTTGCGGCTATTCGTTCTGCGCTCACGATAAAAAATGTTTCGCATTTATCAGAAGAATATTTAATATTTGTTATTCAAGCCACCGATCCCAAAACTGACGCCGATAGTTTACCTAATGATCTTGATATTGCTCGTTTGCTGCTAAGCGAAGTTGGTAAGATTTCACAGCGTGAACGTATGCAGCAATCTCATTCTTATATTAGCTATAGTCCCGATGAATTGGTGGTTGTCGATTGGAATAGCGCTTTAGTCTACAATCCTTTGGGTTCACCTGATTTGGTAGATCTTTTAGAATTAGCCTCAATTCAATTGCTGGAGTTGCGCGTCTATGAGGATATTATGGGGCGCCGACTTACCCATCTTTATGACGAACTTGGCAATATGCGCACTTGGTTTCTCACCGGCAAGTATAGTCGTTTATCTCGCGAAAGTATGCGGCTATTTGTTGATGTTACTGAAATGATCGATCGTATTGAAAATTCACTCACAACTTTAGGCGACAGTTGGTTGGCACGAGTGCATCGTGCCGCTATGGCAGAGTTTGAAATTGAGCGTTGGTCTCATTTATTGCGTAATAAAATGGAAGTGTTACGGCACATAAATGAATTTTTGGTTGACCAACTTCACAATAGTAAAAATTATCGCGTTGAATTTGCTATCGTAGTGCTTATTGTGGTTGAGATTGTGCTGGCCTTGTTTAAATTGGCATGAGAGTGTAGGCTTATAAGCTAGAACTTTACGTTGCCCGTTTGTGTCTACCAACGCGGTACGGACGGCT
This sequence comes from Deltaproteobacteria bacterium, assembly GCA_016931625.1. Taxonomy (NCBI): domain Bacteria; kingdom Pseudomonadati; phylum Myxococcota; class Myxococcia; species Deltaproteobacteria bacterium. Next base: position 5,991 of record JAFGEK010000170.1, read on the forward strand.
TGATTGCTAGTGCTATACGGGAAAATATGTCTGATCAACAAAACCATGGCAGACCACGCCCCCCCCCACCGCAAGCTCGCGGTTGGTTAGGGTCATTTCCCAAATTAGGGGCGCAACTTAAGGTTGAAGAAACTAAAGAGCATGCCGATGAAGTGCGTGAAGTGCTCTCTGGTCGCAACATTGTCGAGCTTAATAAAGCTACGCGTGAGCGCCAGCTTGCCGTCTTTCATTCTCCAGATATGCTAGTTGTGCGCTCGTGGATGTCACGGCGTCCAATAGAATCGCCGCAGCCCGCCTCAGCAATGGTTGCTTTTCCGCGCATGTGGACCACCAACCGTGGGCGCTACTGTAGCTTTAAGGCTCCGGGAGCGGGTCGTTATGGTTTGGTGCGCTCACGACCAACTTTTTGAGCTTTTTATATAATTACTTACAATTTTTTATGCGCTGATTGCAGCGATGAATGCATGCCGGAGTTTCGGTATCACCTTGCGGATTATTATCAGTATTGTATGACTTGCTATAAGAACTTTCGTCTATTGTTTTAAGTTGTGGGCAACCATTTAAACACGAGTTATAAAAATCACGACATTTTTTATTCATTTTTGCAGTGTCGAGTGGGCCACAACTAAATAAAGCAAAAGCAAATAGCGTAAATAGGAGGCGCATAAGTTTATTGTATTATATTTTTAATTTTAGTTTTTGATATAGTTTATTTATCGCATCTTGAAAATCAGCAGCTTCAATCAAATAATCATTCTTTGACTTCCATAATGCATCAACATAGAAAACATCGCTACCATTATCGGTATTAACTATGTGAGTATAAAATTCAATAACTTTATTTGCCAATTTTTGAAATTCTTCAAGTTGATGTTGGGGACTATTTGGAGTCAGGTCATATTTTAAATTAGATCTAGTATCAGAACTAGCTTCTGATAAATGATAAAATATTTCTGTTATTCCAGTCAAAGAAACATAAGCCCCATTTGTTAAAATATTCAATGGAGTTCTTAAGTCGTCATAATTAAAAACTTCCTTTAATTTAAGATAGAAAATAGTTGCGTAAATATTTGAGTTTTTATTTGATAGTTGATGTAATGATTCATATATTTGCTGTGCTAAAGATACTGTTTGACGAGGATTAGCAGCGTCCGAAAATGAATTATTCATTGTTTTTAATGAATATAGTATTTGTACATAGATCTTAAATTCATCACCATCAGCCGGTAATATATTCTGTTGAATTTTAGAATTAATCACCTGATTTGTATATTGAAAAGCCAAGTCTGGGCGATTCTGCTTCAGCAATTTTTGCGCTAAATTAAATATTCTATCATTACAATCTTCACATTTTTCGGTATTTATTGCTGTTTGTGCAGATAAATCTATTTTAATATCATTCAGATTTAGGCCAGCCCCAAATGTAGCGACAATCGAAAAATTATTTTTATCTAACCAATCAAGAATGAGTGTTTCTTGTTTATCGACTATTGCGGATGCGCCCTCAGCTTCATCGACGAATTGCAGTTTGCCGTCAATTATTGAAAGTTTGCATTCAAGAGCAAGCTGTGCGGGGCATTTTCCGGCTATGGCTACCATTATCAATTATCCTCCAATAATATTAATGCGACTCTTAAAACTTACACGTTTAAGTGATTTTTGACAATGGGATGTATAAGATAAGATTGGCTAAAGCAGCAAAAATGTGCCAGTACAGTTTGCCATGCGAAGTTGTTGTGAATTTATAAAGAGAATTTACGCAATTATCAGTGTTACAGCTTTATGCTTGATTAGCGTTTTGCTGATAACATCACCGATAACGGCTAGCAAAGCATCATCACTAAATGAAGTTGCGATACCCGAAGCCTTAAGCGACAAACAGGCGAAATTGTTAGCTAATTGGTACCAGCAGCTAGGGTTACGGCAAGCAGATGAAAGCTTTGGTGACCTAATGGCGCGAGCGGCGTTATTGCAAAAAGGCAAATCCTATTTTAATCCGCCCGAATTTGCCGGGCTTGAAACCTTAAGGGTAAACCTTGATACCTTTAATTGTGTTTCATTGATTGAGAGTAGTTTAGCGGTGGCGCGTTGTATTTGGCGTAACACTGCAGATGAGCCATGTTTTATTAAAGAATTAACTAAGGTGCGTTATCGTGGCGGCCAACTTACGGGTTTTGCTTCAAAATTGCATTATTTTGATGAGTGGATAAGCGATAATGCCGAGCGTGGTATATTAAGTGATTTATCGCGTCAGTTTGGTGCGGCAAAAAAAAATCACCAAGCCAATTATGTTACCACCCACAAAAAAAGATACCCGCCTTTGCAAGATCCTACAGTTTTTCAACAAATGCTCGATATCGAAGCAAAATTACGCGCTAAACCAGCATGGGTTATTGATCGAGAAAAGGTAGCCCAAGCGCAACAGAATCTTCAAACCGGTGATATTCTTGCTGTCGTTGGTGCAAAGCCAAGCTTGTTAGTTAGACACGCAGTAATGGTTTATCGCGATGCCAAGAACAAACCACATGTTTTACACGCATCGCGATACAATCACCGTGTTTTATTAGAGCATAGCGATGTCGCAACATATATTAAGCGTCGCAGTGATCGCAGAGGTATTATTGTAGCGCGACCTTTGGCGCCAAAGTAGCGCAGTTTGTTGCAAGCTTGCCGAACTATTAAATATGCAATATTTTGCATAACCGTTAGAATTAATTCACTAACCAAATTGTTGATTAACAAGCGAGCAATCATTATTTTGTTGGTGTTATTACTTATGAAGAATGGTTTGCAAAATATAAAGAATCTATCTTATATTTTTTGCAGTATACTTATGATTACTGCTCTAGCTTGTGAAGATGATACTAAACCAGCGCCAGTACTGCCATCATTAGAACAATCAGCACTAAATCAACAAACAGATGTGACAGCTAAGGCAAAGTTGTTTGGTGAAACCCCTATCGCCAACAATAGCCAAAATAACAGTGATGCTAAAAATGCTTCACCTGCCACACCGGCAAAATCACCATGGGGTGATCAAAAATCACCACAAATAATAAACAACATTAGCGATACTAAATTAGATAAATTTGCAGATAGCAATGCAGCAGCAATCAATAAACCTCAAGTTACTAAAGGGCCAGTTGATTATTTTAGTCAAATTCCCAATGTAGTTGGCCCGCCAAAATCAAAAATTCTTGAGCTGCGTTTATTATCACTCTCAAAACGGGTGAAACGCATGCACGAGGCTTGGTTAGCCAAGAGTGATGAGTGGTCACAGCGAGCCATGGAGCTTGAATCGCGTCGATTAGCGGCAAGGTTAGATCCCATAATTAAACGAGTTGAGCGCCGCTCAGCAGTTTCACTGCATGTACGACATTTGCGTTCACAGCGGGTGCTTTATGATCACAACGGCTTAGAACAACGCAATCCGGCCAGCAATCAAAAAATGCTGACGATTAGTGCGGCCCTTGATTTGCTGGGGCCTGAATCTCATTTTGAAACTAAAGTGATGCGTACCGCAGATACATTGTTTATAATTGGTGGAGGCGATCCGACCTTAACCCCTGAGCGCATCAATGAATATGCACAAACCTTAACTAACGAGAATGACCTAAGTGGCATTGTGCATTTGGTTATTGATGAGACCGCATTTTCTAATGAGCGTTTTACCCCCGGCATGACTTTAGACGATGTCGGTTATGCTTATGCTGCCCCCAGTGGCGCCTTATCATTCGCTGATAATGTGGTGCATATTTCAGTAACGCCTAGTTCAACTGGCGGGTTAGCTCGTGTACAAGTATCGCCATATAATCATCATATTCTTATTGATTCCCAGGTGCGTATCATTGCCAGTCATGAAGGAGAAAATACCGTTTGGGTGCGAACGCGGCCACGAGGGGACCAAACTGCAGTCGAAGTTCGTGGTGAAATGCGTGCTAATGATAAACCTTTGTATGAAAAACGTCGGGTGTATGACCCTGGCATGTTTACCGGGCAAGCATTTGGTGATGCGATTGCGAAAGCTTCAGGGCAAGCCATACTGCCGGTAGTGCGGGGGAGAGCGCCTAGTGGTGGTCATTTGTTGCAAACTTGGAATTCATTGCCGCTTATAGATATTGCTAAAGATACCTTAGCTTTCTCAAACAACTTTGCCACTGAGATGATATTGCGCACTATAGCTTGGCGTTTTGTAGGTATTGGTTCATTTGAAGAAGGTAAAAATATTCTTGAGCAATACTGGCAAACCATAGGGGTTACCCCTAATGCTTTAGTTGTTGATAATGGCTCAGGATTAACTCGCGAAGGAAGATTTACCGCACAAGGTTTAGTTGATTTGCTTTCTGCAGCACATCTAGTGCAACCTGCTAATAGTGGTTTGCTTGCGGTGTTACCAGTGGCAGGTAAACCTGGCACTTTGGCTCATCGTCAATCACATGCGCGTGGTCGCTTGCGGGCGAAAACCGGTACACTCAATGGCGTAAGCGCCTTAACCGGAATTATAACCAAAGTAACCGGTGACCCAGTGATTGCCTTTAGCTTAGTGATTAATCCCACCGCCAATAAAAGCAGTCTCGATGTTGGGGCACGCCACGCTGCCGAAGAAGATATTGGCAAAGTGTTAGTAGGTTTTGTTGATGATTTGGTTGCCAAAGAGCCACAACGAGAAAAACGCCGCAGATAAAATTTATTAATGTGTCCTTTTTATCAGCGCCGCAAAGCGGTGGCATCAACCATAGCCGCTTCTACCTCGGTAACTACCCAGGTAGCTTGGTTTTTAGCAGCGTCGGCGTCTTCTTGTTTATAAAATTCCGATGGGGTTAAGTCTTCGCTGCCATAAAAGGCAAGCTCACGATCACGGCGTAATGTCCGGGAGATTTTGGTTAATTGCGTAATTTTATTTTGGATACCAGCAGGCAGTAATGCAGCGTTGTCGATAAGTATGGAACTCACGTCATGTACACGGGGTACTTCGATGCCACTATGACGCAGAAGTGCTTTAAGTGCCAATTCTACTACTTCTTGAGCTTCTCGCACTACATCAGCAAAGTCGCCAAGCGTTAATAATACTTCGAGACTGGATAAGCGATGACGCGCGCGGGTTATATAATCAATACTTAGACCGCGGTTATGCATGAGCTTGCTCTCTCATTTGTTCGTGCGACGCTTTTGGGTTGCGTATCCAATATGGATGCCCGTGGGTTTCGTGCCGCGATATCATGCCATTGAGCATTTGGTGACGTAAAAAAACAAGTGCCTTGGCTACCGCACCCTTACAATCCCAAAGCAGTATTCCATCTAACGCTACTTCATACCATAAACCGCCAAATTGACTTGATGATGCGGGCAAAGCCACGAATTGCGGACTTACCATGTGACCCTTAATGCTTATGGCAGCAGCTTCGAGCTTCTCCCAAAGATGATATAAGCTTCGTTCAATGCGGCTGCCTTGGGACAGTACAATGAGGAGATCTGCATCAGATGCAGCCGTGGCTTCACCTCGTGCCACCGAGCCGAATAGCACTACACCTTCGAGCTTTTCAGCAAAACAGTTTATACAAGCTTTAATTAATGATGAAGTTGCCTGTGAGTCGGTATATGATACTACATCTGATACTACATTATCAGCTGATACCATGTTTTGACTTTCATTAATCGCTAATCGCTCAACACATAATGAATTTAGCGAAATACCTCGTTCTAAAGCCTGCTTACGAAGTTGAGCATGCAATGATGTCGGTAAACGCAATACAAACCGCCCTGAAGGATTCATTGAGTACATAGTACTATGATATCACTAATTCGACGCAATTGTCATCTAATTTTTATGATGTTAAGAAGTATAAATTGGCGCATGTAAATATATCTGGGCAAGAATGCCTTACCTATTTGTTAGAGGGTAAATTATAATTATCGAGCCACTTGTAAAAGTCGAGCAACCACCTATTATCGTCATTCCTGCGCAAGCAGGAATCTATAAGGGGTTGATATTGCAAAACATTTTGGATCCCCGCTTTCGCGGGGATAACGTTATATTTGCTATAATTGGAAAGCATAAGGACTTTTGCAAGTGGCTCTATCGTTTATTGATACATCTGCAAACGTTATTGAACAACAGATAATAAAATGCTTAACACGAAGCCTAGTATCCCCTTACCTATTATTACCGAGCGCGCTACTATATCACTCAAGCAATATATTCTATGGTTTCTGGTTATCTTTATCAGTTGTTTCGCCACTGGGATGATGCTTGCATATAAACTTAAACGCAGTGATACTACCATCATTATTGTACTAGTAGTGATTCTTGGTGGCACTGTAGTGTCCATCATTCTTCCTATGTTGTTGCTAGCAGCACGAGAGACGTTGCGTTTCACTAGTGACGGTGAAGTAAATTACACCTTGCGTCCACGTGGTATCAGTTTAGTGCGTCCACGAGAACAAAAAATGACTTTGCAAGATATAATTGGCTTTGAAGAGATGCCGTTTGTCCGCCCAGGCGGTCCACCAATTCCACGTTTACGATTGCTACTCAAAGACTGGGAATTTTTTATCGAGGGCAAGGGGAGAATGGGCCCACAGGGTAGAAGTGCAAGTTTTAATATCTTGCAAAAGATGCTTATCAATTGGCTACAACAAAACGGGGTGCCACCGTCAAGTGCAGTAAAATTGCCAGCGAGGGTGGCGAATCGAGAAAAACTGATCATTCTTAGCCTGCAAATTATGATTGGGCTATGCATTATCGGCCTTATAGTCGGCCTTATCGGCTTCATTATGAAAGTCAAAGGCACTATAGCCGGATTTACCTCAGGCTCTTTGGGACTTCTTACATTTACGCAGTTGCTTCGCTATTACCGTGGACGCCAGGCAAAAGCTCATTGCAAGCAATCATTAACGTCATCTGGCGATGATAAACGACCAAATAGCTAAATGGCATAGCTGTCCAGATTCGAAGGTCATATGTATCAGTAGCCTATATAAACAAATACCAGATAATTTTAATCTCCTATTTTTATTACCCTTGACCCCAACTGGTGTTGGGTAATTAAGGGTAATAGTGATTGATAGAGGGTAAAATAAAGGGTATGTTGTAATAAATGAATAAGAGGTTTACACTATGAACTCTTTTACGAATGCTCGTCTTGTAAATCTTTCACTGCCATCCGGTACAGTGTGGATGCTTTCCTCGATTGCAGAATCGAAAGGTAGGCAAACAATTTATACCAAACAGAGGTCAGAAGTTCTTACCGCTCTTGTACAGAATGCACTTATTCAAAGCGCTGAATCATCCAACCGAATCGAAGGCGTTACGGTTGCAATCGATCGTTTACAGCCGCTTGTACTCGGACATATAAAGCCAAAAAATAGATCTGAAGAAGAAATACATGGCTACCGCCAAGCATTAAGCTTGATTCATCGCGACAATAGCCATCTTACTATAACTCCCAAGCTTATTAAAAAACTACACTCTCTATGTCAGACTGGTGCAGGTGATGCTGGTCAATGGAAACGAATTGATAATGATATTATCGAAATTCGACCTGGTAAGGCGCCTCGCATTCGCTTTAAAGCCCTTGCCGCAAAAGACACACCTGCAGCGATTAACGAATTGTGCACTGTTTACCAAGAGACCGTGCTTGCTCACTCAGTTTTGGGTTTAGTAGCAACAGCAGCATTAGTGCTCGACTTTTTATGCATCCATCCATTTCGTGATGGTAATGGTCGTGTATCACGTTTACTTACACTATTAGCACTATATCAACAGGGATACGATGTTGGCAGGTACATTAGCCTTGAGCGTATGATTGAAGAAAGTAAAGACGAATACTATGAACGTCTTTACCAAAGTTCACATGAATGGCATGAAGGAAAACACAATCTCTTACCCTTCTTAAATTATTTTCTGGGAATTTTACGACGTGCTTATAATGAATTTATGCAACGTGCTGAATCAATGCGTACAGCGCGCGGTAGTAAAACCGCACTCATCGAAGCGGCTATCAATGATTTTCCTGGCACTTTTACCTTACGTGAATTAGCAGAAGCTTGTCCTGGTCTGAGTCTGGAGCTCATTCGTAAAATTTTAAAGACCAAGAGTAAAGCGCAAGAAATCCAAGCTCTTGGAAGAGGACGAGGGGCAAGATGGAAAAAAGTGCAATAATCGAATTATTATCAGCTACTGCATTATTGCTTGGACGGGATAGCGGGCTTCAATTTCAGCTTTAAATGCGTTTCTTGAAAATCAAAGAGCTGCATCATCAAAAAAGGAAATTGAACGTATTAGCAAATTGTTTCAAAAAAGCACCATGATGTCTCGGTTGTGTCAATTACGAATGTGTATATTGCATACACATACTTAATGCTGCTCTTAAGTCTGTTCAATCTTCTTCAACTGCAACAACGTTAAAATGACTTAAGCAAGTATCATCATATTTAGCGCCTTTTTCTTTTGACAAACGCGTTGGTTTTTTGAGTATCAATAAAACGCGTTCACCAATACCGGGGCCGGTAACACCTTCACACCAAGCAGAGTCATTTTTTTATTTGCTGATAGTGATTCACTGGCAAACACATTAATCGGTAGCAAGTATAAGTTTGCTAAAAATATAAGACGAAAAAATAATTTAAAATTGAATTTAAATAATTTTGAAATAAGCATATAAAATAACCACATTTATTGTTATAGTATGTCTAGTATTTTAGGGACACCCCCTAATCGTGGTCAAAAAAATTAATCATCACAATAAGTGGAAAGTAAAATGAAAGTAATAATTAAATTTTTTCTCAATTTATTTTTTCTTACCTTAATCACATTTTTTAGTATCATTTTATCGCTGCACTCACAAAATGTCTTTGCGCAAAATCATTCATCTAACCAAAATATAGCAAGTCAATTATTGCCAGATCCTTTTATTGCCTATTTAGATGCTGATATTCCCATAGCTGATGGTTTTGATTTTTCGTTGGGTGATGCAAATGGTGAAGGTGAGTATACTGATCTAAAAACTAAAAAAACCTATAAAGGCTACTATATTGCCACCAAGTATACTGAAGTTACTTCATTAGGTATTCATCCGGGCGAGGATTTTAATGGCTCAGGTGGTGGCAATACTGACCTAGGTCAGCCAATCCACGCGGTTGCTGCTGGTCGAGTAATTGCCGCAGCTAACATGGGGGCGCTTTGGGGTAATGTTATTACGGTTGAACATTTGTTTTATGAAAATCACGAGAAAAAGAAAATACAGTCAGTATATGCTCATGTAAACGAAATAAAAGTCAAACCTGGTCAAAAAATAACTCGCCGCCAAATAATTGGTACGGTGGGTCAAGATCCCGATAAAAAATATTATGCGCACCTTCATTTAGAGCTGCGCTGGGATTTGAGTTTAGCCCCGACATTTTGGCCATCAGCAGCAAAAAAAAATCAGCAATGGGTAGAGCAACACTATGCCCCACCCAGCGAATTTATTAAAGCTCATCGTCAACTTTTTATACCGCAAAATGAAGCGACATTATTATTAGTTGATCATGATTGTTACCGCATGCAGTTATATCAACATGGTAAATTTAATAAAGAGTATCCAATTAGTTTCGGCCAAGGCCAAGGGCGCAAACGCCAACGCGGTGATAATAAAACTCCTATGGGGATGTATTTTGTTATTTTAAAAAATCGTGGATTTTTTGCAGGGGATTATGGTGCTTATTATGGTGGCCATTGGATAAAAATCAATTATCCTAATACTTATGATGCTAAGTGGGGAGTAGAAAATGGGCTAATAACCAATGAGCAACAAGCCAAAATAGCTCAGGCTTGGTCACAGCGCCAAGCAACCTTAGGTAATACTAAATTAGGGGGCGGTATTGGTTTTCATGGTTGGATTGATAATTGGGATCTTAAAGGGCCACGGCATTTGTCTTGGGGCTGTATTGTTATGCAAA
>JAFGEK010000171.1 GCA_016931625.1 Deltaproteobacteria bacterium
GAGGCGATACCTAAATATCTTTCGGGGAGAACCAGCTATCACCGGCCTTGATTGGCCTTTCACCCCTACGCACAGCTCATCCGAGAAGTTTTCAACCTTCACCAGTTCGGGCCTCCACGAGATTTTACTCTCGCTTCACCCTGGCCATGCATAGATCGACCGGCTTCGGGTCCAATCCATGCAACTATACGCCCTATTAAGACTCGCTTTCGCTTCGGCTACACCTATAACGGCTTAACCTTGCTGCATAGACTGAGTCGCCAACCCATGATGCAAAAGGTACGCGGTCGGGCATTCCCTTACGGGCATAGCCCTTCCACAGGTTGTAGACATGCGGTTTCAGGTACTTTTTCACTCCCCTCACCGGGGTGCTTTTCACCTTTCCCTCACGGTACTCTTCACTATCGGTCGCTGGCAGATATTTAGCCTTGGAAGATGGTCCTCCCAGATTCCCACCGGGTTGCACGTGCCCTGTGGTACTCGGGGACAGGCCCACGCCATTATTGCTTTCATTTACGGGGGTATCACCCTCTATGCCGGGACTTTCCAGACCCTTCAATTAGCAACTTTGGTCGCTTATGGCCGCCCCACAACCCCAATGGTACATGTACCACTGGTTTAGGCTATTCCCCGTTCGCTCGCCACTACTAGGGGAATCTCGTTTGATTTCTCTTCCTCCGGGTACTGAGATGTTTCACTTCCCCGGGTTGGCTTTTTATAGCTATGGATTCACTATAAAATGTCACGACTTTCATCGTAACGGGTTGCCCCATTCGGAAATCTCCGGGTCACAGTTTGCTAGGCAACTCACCGAAGCTTATCGCAGCCGTCCACGTCCTTCATCGCTCGCCAGCGCCAAGGCATTCACCACATGCCCTTCGTAGCTTAAGCACTAAATGCTTTAATGCTCAAAGCCAGGTCAAACAACGTAACCTTTCACTTCACTCGAATAAAATATATCCCAAGTAACGCGTTATGTACGCATTATGTTTAGCATGTACTCTTACTTAAATACTCTCCGGTGAATCATATGCTGCAAATTGCAGCCTATAACCACCGGGGCGCTGATTACTCTTATTCAGTTGTCAAAGAACGAATGAATATAGATCTAAAATGATCTATAGCACATCGAATCTTAAAAAATGCTATCACGCTAAAATCTGTCAATGCTTACTAATTCTGTTCAGCCCACTTGGTGGAGCCGATGGGGATCGAACCCACGGCCTCAGGCTTGCAAAGCCCGCGCTCTCCCAGCTGAGCTACGGCCCCGTGAGTCAACAATAAGAACCTAGCAATCATTAAAGCACTGACTTACGGCTATCAGAACCAAACTGCCTGCTATCGCTAACAACCAATTGATTAGAGTGGTGGGCCTGGAAAGACTTGAACTTTCGACCCCACGCTTATCAAGCGTGTGCTCTAACCAACTGAGCTACAGGCCCGCACAATTGTGCAGTTCTGAGGCGCCTCTTGCCTTTCACGTTACACCCGCGAAATTGCTTGGCGTGACGCATCTATAGTTTCTCAAACAACAATCACGAACCCTGTAGGGCCGCGACGAGGAGCGGTTATGTAATTGAACCATTCTCATAGGTCAATAAAAAAGTGCATACACTTAAAAATCTTTATCATTTGTTTCGATCGCATTCAGTCAAATAGCGGCTATGCTTATATTAGTGCTTTTTTGTAGAGGTGATGCTTGTCTAATTACTTTACTGATAACGAAGATTTGATGTTTTATTTTGAGCAAGGAATTGATTGGCATCCACTTATTACCTTAACAGAACGAAACTTAATAAAAGATACAACCCATCAAGAAATAAAAGAAAAAATCACCTTCTATAAAGATATTCTTGAAATGGTAGGAGTATTTGCTGCAAAAGAAATTGCCCCTTTTGCTGACGAAATTGAAAAAACCGGCGTTCAATTCTCAAATGGTGAAGTTGAACACTCAAATAGTTTTAGCAATATTTTAAAACATTTTCATGCGCTTAGCATCCAAGCTGCAACCATGCCTCGTGAACTCGGAGGTATGCAATGTCCAACTATTGTATATGGTTTTATTACTGAAATTCTTGCCCGCGCCGATATCAGTTTAATTACTCAATCATCCTTAAATATCCTTATCATTGAAGCATTACTACAATTGTCAATTTATGAAAATTCCACCACATTTGACCACAAAACCGGAAAACTATTAAACACTCGTTGGGACGAAGCAATTAGAGAAATAATTAAAGGCGAGGCTTGTGGGGCAATGGATATTACAGAAGCCAATGCTGGCAGTGATATGGCTTCTCTTAGAACTGTGGCTCAAAAAGATGACTATGGAAATTGGCGTTTAACCGGCGAAAAAATTTTCATTACCTCAGGTAATGAAAAATACCATTTAGTACTTGCACGTAGTGAAGACCAAAATACTGCACCAGGGCTTAAAGGATTATCTCTTTTTTTCGTTCAAGCATTCACTACAGATAATCAAGGTATGCGTAAACGCCATATTCAAATTGAAAGGGTTGAAAAAAAACTTGGGCAGCATGCTTCACCCACTTGCGTTGTGACTTTTGATAACACTCCTGCAGAAATAATTGGCAAACGAGGTGAGGGCTTTTTACTAATGTTGCGGCTAATGAATAATGCTCGCATTGGTGTTGGTTTTGTTGCTCTCGGAATTGCAGAAAACGCCTATCGCTTAGCAAAAACATATGCCGCAGAGCGTACTAGTATGGGTAAAACAATTGATCAGCATGAAATAATAGCCGATTATCTTGACGAAGCTGCGAGTAACTTACAAATTATGCGTGCTTTAACATTTGATGCTGCCTATCATGAAGAAATGGCTGTAAAACTTGAGGCAAAGATTGCCGCTTTAGGAGATAATAACGTTGATACTAAACACAATCTTTTAAACAAACTAAATTATCATAAATTAGAAGCTCGTCATGCAACACCACTTGTAAAATATTTTGCTGCAGAGAAAGCTGTAGAAATAACACGTTATACTATGCAAATACTCGGTGGAGTTGGCTATACATGTGACTATCAGGCAGAACGCTTGCTTCGTGATGCTTTAGTATTTCCTATTTATGAAGGAACAAGCCAAATTCAAGCATTAATGGCAATGAAAGACTGCCTAATGGGGATAATACGCCGACCTAAAACATTTCTGCATCGTTTAGCAAAAACTCGCTGGCGAAGTATCTCTGCTCGCGACAACCTTGAAAGACGAGTAGCCCATTTAGTAAACCAAAGCTTAAAAATACAACAATATTTGGTGACCAAGACTTTTACCGCTAAAATTAAAACATTGGCAAATAAACCACTACGCAGTTGGTCAAAAAGTTATTTCCAGCGTTGGGATCCAAAACACGATTTTACCTATGCTTCATTACATGCAGAACGTTTGGCCAAAATTTTAATTGATGCACGTGCAGCTGAAATTTTATTAATGCACGCTAAAAAGCAATCTTTACGAAGTGAAGTACTTGAACGGCACCTTGAACGTGCCGAGTTACGTGTAAGATACCTTAGTGAACAAATTAAAAATACCGGACAACGATTGCTATCTCAATTACATAAGTAATAAATAATATTGCTATGTAAATTTAATTACTTAAAATATCTCAGCCATTTTTTTATATTATTATTTATTAGTACAAACACTTGGGATTAATGATATTATGAATAAATGAATTAGACTGGAACAAATAATGGAAATTATTAAAAACGTGAATGTACTGCTAACTCGCCAGGATAATGTACAAAATCGTTGGTTTGAAGATGCTCAAGCAATAGCTGCGCAACGAAAAATTCACTTAACAGCACATTGGACTCTAAACTCATTTAAACAACAGGAACAATTTAATGACTCCATTAAGCAAGAAAACTGTGATGGTATTGTAATATTAGCCGTATTAGCAGGACCTATGCATTTGATACGAAAGGCTGTCGAGCACAACAAACCTGTTGTCTTACTTAATCGCACTCCTAGTGACATGGACGAAAAAGTAGATTGGAGTTGGCCAATCTTACAGCGCGAATTCCCACAGACGCTAGTAGCCACTATGCTACCTGATGCTATAGAGACCGGTAGAGAACAAGCCCGTCAAATTAGAGCATTATTGCCGCATGGGGGAAGAATTCTTAGTGTATTAGGTGATCCTGGATCAAGTGATTCAGCCGATCGGCTAAAAGGATTTCTTGAAGTGATAAAAGGAGATATCTCGTATAGTGTGGCAACAGTAGCAGGAAATTTTTCGCCGGATGTTGCAGAAACAGCTTGTTTGCGCTGGCTAGAAACCATGTCGAAACATGCTGGATTTAAGGTAGATGCCATTGCTTCCCAAAGCGAAGCCATGATTCCTGGGATCCGAAGTGCTTTTCGTAAAGCCGCAGCACAATTCAATCTTCCTCATCTTATCAAATCACCAATTAGCGCCATCGATGGGACACCTGAATATAAAATCGAAGTTGATCGCGGAACCTTAGCCGGCCTGATAGAAACTCCTTCTCGAGTGGCTGCTGCGATTAATTTGCTAGCTGATTATTGGGAATATGGCTTTAAACCTTCGAGGCCCGTCGAATTGCTGCCGGTATCTTCGTATCCGCCGCTTAATCGTATAAAACCTATTAGAATATAATTTTCACTTAGCGTCTGAAAATTCTTTAGCGTGTAAAATAATTTGCATTATAGATTTAAGTTATTAGTGCATACTGGCATTGCTGTACTAAAAAATTCGGTAGCTTTTTTTTGCATAACGACAGGATCATCTATCTTATTGACTTGACGACGAAATTCATTAGCACCGCATAATCCATGGCTATACCAAAATAAGTGGATGCGAAAACCACGAACTCCGCGCTTGAAATCACCAACAAACTCCAAATGTGCCTCTAAGTGTTTACGTATTAATTGCCAGCGATCATTGGGAGTCTGCGGTGAAACTTCAGGAGCTGTTAGCGCTTGAAAAATCCATGGATTACCAAGGGCACCACGTCCAATCATCACTGCAGCACATCCTGTTTGATCAAACATCTGACGAGCTAAAGCAGGTGTGCGGGCATCACCATTGCCGATAATAGGAATGCTAGAAGCTGCAACAAGTTCAGTAATAAAAGACCAATTGGCTTTACCTGAATAACCCTGTGAACAAGTACGTGCGTGCAGTGTAATAACCGAGCAACCAGAATCGATAAGCACTCGCGAAAATTCAATATAATTTAACGAATGAACATCCCAACCAGCGCGAATTTTAGCTGTTACTGGTACTGGTACTCTATTGGTTACAGCTTGAATAATTTTTGCTGCTCGCAAGGGGTCTTTAAGTAGCGCTGCTCCGGCACCTTCACGGGTGACTTTTTTTACTGGGCAACCCATATTTATATCGATTATATCTGCCCCAAGATCTACAGCGCGGGCTGCCCCTTCGGCCATCGCTTTCGGATCACCACCAAAAAGTTGAACCCAAAATGGCTTCTCTTCTAAATCATGAGCTAAAAAACGTTCTGTACGACTTGAACCATAGAACAAGCCTTTGGCACTGACTAACTCAGTTAGTGCAGCGGCTGCACCTAAATTACGCGCAATAATACGAAAAGGCTTTTCGCTAACCCCCGCCATAGGTGCAAGAATCCATGGGTTGCTAAGTGTATATGGACCTATTTGCATAATTTAAATCAATAATTAGCGATTACCCTTAAATTTCTGCAAGTAAAAAGATTATTTATGTTCGAGGGCAAAATATCCAGCAATGACTTTTTTTTCTTCTGCGGTATTAGTTAATGCTACTGTAATATAACTATTTTTACTATCATGTCTCCATACTGCAATACGGTCATAACCTGGTCGATGCCAAGCATATTTTTCACGCTTATAGTTTTTTTGTCTAAGCTCACTGGCAACAAATTTTTCAAGTGATATCCAATCTGCTCGTGGGTCGATAATAAAATATCGCTTCGCAACTATACAAAAGTTTTGACGCAAATAAGTCAAAATATTTTTTTCAAGCGCTTGGCAATCATTGGTATAGTCTTGATTTTTTATTTCAACAAGAGTGGCTGGTGGTGCACGTAGTTCAATAAATTCTTTAAATGGTGGCAATGTGTTTGCCATAACTAATGTCCCTAAAAAAATGACGGCACTAGCACTTAAAAACCAGTGCCGTCGCTTGTTAATTAATAAATTAAACATAATATCAACTTATGGTTTATTACCAACATTAAACTGGTTAAAGCTGCCCTGGGTTAATAAAGTTTCTAGCGAAACAGTTATTACTGGATCGGCGCTATCTAACCCTTCGCCAATATTTAGATTATGATTCCAGGGATTTCGCAATACCACCTGAATATTGCCAGCCTCATCTTTATAAATTCGTTCTACAGTATAGACATGAAATTCTGCTAAGCCATCATTAGCTTCGTCTGGATTTGTAGTTAATGTGACTGGGCGATCTTCATTCAATGCTGTATCTATAATGTTATACATTCGCTCAGCATCTGCTTCTTCAGGTAAAAACCACATTGAATGTATATCGGTGCCTTTAGATCCAGTAAGCGCAAACAACGCTTCACGTGGCCAACCACCGTTAATATCATTATAACCTTCATCTAACCCATCAGACCAATTACCATCATGTTGTTTAGCATATGCAGTTTCAATGACTGCTGGCCATATTAAAGCATCATTACCGGTATTATCAGCGGTGCTACCGCCTCGACGGTTTATATTATCTTCAAGGTCTGCTTGAGTAACATGAATTTCGACTTCTTCAGTTTTATAGCCTGGAGGTAACCAATGCCATTTACGCTCATGCATAGTAACAATGAAATCGCCCGTATAAGGGTCATACTTAATCATATCTTTAATAGCATCTGGTTGTTGGTTAGCTAACGCTCCTAGCGTTGCCATCAAATAGCAGTCACCAATAGCATCTTGATCAACATCTGTAGCAGCCGGTATTCCCGATGGACCATAAAGCGTAGTAGGATCAAAACGAAACGCAGCCACCCCTGTTAGACCTTGCATTGCTATTTGCATAGCTTCAGCGGAAAAACCAGCGGCATGCCAAGCGTTGTACATTTGCATCGCTAATTCTGGAGTAATTGTTGGCGAAGCATTTTCATCAAATCCAGCGAGTAAACCTGAATCATTTGTATAAATTCCGTTTTCAATCGATGCCACTTGTGGAGCAACTTCAATAAAGTCTGTTGCTGATAACGGTTGTAGTGGTGGTTGTAGTGCTCCATCTTCAATTCTGGGTAAGCAATTAATCGCTGCTTGCATATCTTCTTGTATTGCTTGCTCAGCAGATTTCATAACATTGTATGAATCTTGCAATTCCTCAGGTGTCGCTTCTTCATTAACTGCGAATGGCGCTGGTGCATTACCGTCCCATTGTGCCACTTGCTCCCACCAGGTATCAACTTGCTCAGCATCAACGCCAGCAAGATCTGCAGCTTCATTTTTAATCTTGTCTAATTCTTGTTGGGCTTTATCAAGCTCTTCTTGCGCTTTTTGTGCCTCAGCTTGCGCTTGCAAAGCTTGTTCGTGCATTTGTTGAATGCGAATCTGCTCTTGTTGGTAACGCTCTTGCGCCTCTTGTAGTTTGGCAGCATCTTGCTCAAGCGCTTCTTCAAGCTCTTTTTGTGCCTTTTCTAATTCTTGTTCAGCTTCACTAAGTTCAGTTTCTTTTGCAGCTAATTCAGTTTCTTTTGCGGCTAACTCGGTCTTCTTTGCCTGTATCTCGCCATCAAGACGAGCTAAAGTTGCAAGGTACTTTGACATAACAGCATCGTACGCAGCTTTATCTAATACTCGAATAGTCTCAATTTTCTCATTTGGTGGTGTGCCTGTCTTGCGTTCTTCGGTTTTGTAATAATCACCTGGGTTAGGGGCAACTTGGGCAGCGCGCTCTTGTTCTAAAATAGCAATCGCTTCTTGAATTGCAGCGATAGCTTCGCAAATACCAGTAATTGCACTTTGGATATTGTCTATACGACTAATAGCAGCGTCAACTGCTGCTTGTGGAGCTGCGCTAGAAGTTGGAACTACGCTTGGGATGCCGCTGTTTGTATTGACTTCGAGTGACATAAGTAAACTCCGTCTGTCATAGAGTTTATTACTCAGACAGTTTTCAAAAGCCTTTAAGTGCTATTGCACTTTTAGCAAGAGCACCCAATAAGCTATGTTTTTTTTAGTGGGTATTATAATTCGGCCTCATTTTCGAAAAATGAGGTTTTACGACTTGGCCTAGTAATTCTTCACAAGCAATGGTGATGTTGGTTAAAAATAGATAATTAAATGTAATGTATTTTATCAAGAACGCGTAGGTGGTGGGTCCCTATTTGAAGTGATATTGCCAATATAATAATTGCTATAATTGCAATTCAATTATTTACCTACTAAACACAATCTTACAATCATAGAAATGATCTTTTAAACTATTATATTATTTATTACAGACCAAAAAAAAGCCGCTAGTTAAGCGGCTTATATCAACTCGATAGAACGAGTCCTTCAAAACTGAATAGTAAAACGCCAAAAAATGCGTGCGATTGACCTGGAGTGTTCGTCAAGCTTATCGCTAACGAAGCTCCTTAGAAAGGAGGTGATCCAGCCGCAGGTTCCCCTACGGCTACCTTGTTACGACTTCACCCCAGTCACCAACCACTCCTTGGGCGGCTGCCTCCTTGCGGTTAGCCCACCGACTTCTGGAGCAATTAGCTCCCATGGTGTGACGGGCGGTGTGTACAAGGCCCGGGAACGTATTCACCGAGGCATGCTGATCCTCGATTACTAGCGATTCCGACTTCACGAAGTCGAGTTGCAGACTCCGATCCGAACTGAGACCACTTTTTTGCGATTTGCTCCCTCTCACGAGTTCGCGTCGCTCTGTAGTGGCCATTGTAGCACGTGTGTAGCCCCAGACATAAAGGCCATGAGGACTTGACGTCATCCCCACCTTCCTCCGGTTTGACACCGGCAGTCTCGCTAGAGTGCCCGGCATTACCCGATGGCAACTAACGACGAGGGTTGCGCTCGTTGCGGGACTTAACCCAACATCTCACGACACGAGCTGACGACAGCCATGCA
>JAFGEK010000172.1 GCA_016931625.1 Deltaproteobacteria bacterium
ATAAATAACCACTTGATCATTGTTTGATCTTTATTGACTAATTGCATCAAACAAACATTCATAATAATTTAGTTAGTAATCATTATTAATTATGCTTAGTTAATCAGTCTAATGCAAAAAAGATCTTCATATAAACATAAATAATCATAAATTCATTAATTTATTTATCAAGGTTTATTTCTTTTATAACTTGCAATGACTGTACAGTTGGAATTGACAACTATCTTTGCTTTGCACTCTAAGCGTGTGATCAAATGAAGGGCAAAGTCGCCGTACTCCTAAGAATTAAAGTGGGTGCAACAAAGTACAAAGGTAGCATTTTCACCAAATGTTAAAGAGAGGTTTTTATGATTGGTTCAAGAGAAATTATTACAAAAACTTATAATTTACAGTTTGTTGCGCGAGCAATTAAACAACTTGCTAAAATTTTATTGCTGATCTCAATTACTTCATGCGGTGATGAAGTTAATTCAATTCCTCCCAATAAAATTACTTCTGGTCCATACATTACTCATTCTGCCGAAGCTTATGCAGTAGCAGTAGTTGCTGATGGCAAAGCATCTCCATTAGTAGTTAGCACTGACGATTATCAAGGTGTTGTAAGGGTTGTTGGTGATCTCCAAGCCGATATTGAACGAGTAACTTCCGACAATGTTAATTTAACTACAACCACATTGCCGATATCTAGTCCCGGCCAACATACTATTAAATTCTGGATGGTTGACACTGGAGTGATCTTGCAAAAAATAGTTGTCGATACTGGAACTGGCGAGCTTAGTGAAAGTTATTTTGGCCCCCCAGAAAGCATGCGCATGCAAAAACAAATATTTTAATACAGGCGATACAGATATTTATTTTTTAAAAATAATGCGAGCAGGTTATCTCTTTTAAGAAACAAGGAGCCAGGAGCCAGAATTCAGTATTCTGACTCCTGACTTCAAAGATACTTGAATAGTTGTAATTTTTTTACTATTACAAACAACCAACAATATACCCTGATGTGTAATTGAGTTATTACCAGCTTAATCTCATTATACTTATGGTTAAAAAGGAGGGAATTATGCTACTATCATTTCTTACTTGTCTTGCTTTTGCGGTTCCTCACTACAATGCTTTAACTTTACCATGTACTGCCACCAATAGCTGTCTTAATGAGCATTATCAGCTTAAAAATGATATGTTGGTTTCATCACTAACGCTGGTTGCTGCTAATGATAAAAAAACTCCAACTAAAAATACTATTAGTGCACCACAACCCAGCAAAATCACAGAGCGCCCGATTAATGCTGCTAGAGGCGGCATCATTACTGGCATGGTAATTGATGGCGCAGGCTATCTTATGTTTATTATTGGCGGTGCTTTAAGTAGCAGTGATCTTGCTGTAAGTATGGGATTAAGTGCTGGTGGTTCTTTTGTATTAACCATTGGCAGCTTCGTTGGTACAGCAGCTTATACTAGCAAAACCAATGCATATCGTAATGCTGGTTTCGATGTTTCTAACGTTCCCTCGGGCAAAGCTTGGGCGCTTACTCTAGCTTCAGCCGGGTGTACATTGGGTGGCAGTATTTTAGCCCTTACCGCTGGTGGAGATAGTTTAGCCATTGGGTTGATCTCGTATTGCATTGTAATAACTGGCGGCGTTCTTGAAATTACAAATTATTTGCAACGCAGTAATGATTGGGAGAGAGCATTAGCCGAAGCGCCAGTGGCTACAACACCGACTTCTTTTAATTGGCAGCTATTACCTACAGTATTGCAAGACTCATCGCAATCAAAAGCAAAACTTGTACCTGGCTTGGCATTAGTTATGCAATTTTAATCTATCACAGCTATTACTATACACTTAATAGAAATTTATTCATCTTGCTTAGCCTTCTATGACTAAATAATTTTGTTATTGTAATAACCTTCAATTTTAAATTCCGTACCTATACCATTTGAGAATATGCGCTAATTTTTCCAATAAGCTTTCCTTTTTTTGCTGACTTATTGATAACCCGCCTCTTAGTATTTGGGATATTTCACATCCTGTCTGATCTAATTTCGCAATTTAAATAACAAAATATATTTTGGCTTCGTAATAGAATGGCAGGAGGATGTTATGCGAAACAAATTCAATTACATCATTATAAGCGTTTGTTTTTTTTCATGGATTGCAGCATGTGGTGACGAAAATTCATCAAACAACAAAAATGCATGCGAACAAGCATGTGATAAACTTGTCGAATGTTCACCAGGCTCAATTTGTACAGTTACCTCAGGTCCTTGCGAAGGAGACGCCTTGAGTGTGGCTCAATGTATCAATCAAAGTAGTTGCGATAATTTAGCAGCTTGTATAATTGACCAAGAATGTTCTGAATCCGATAAACGCTGCAGCGCCAATAACGTTGAAACTTGCACTAATGGTATATGGGTAGTCACACAAAATTGCACTACCTCCAGTACAACATGCCAAGACAATGGCTCATCTGTATCATGTCAAACGACAACTACTACTCAATGTACTAATGGTAAACAACGTTGCTCGGCAAATAACGTTGAAACCTGCAGTGCTGGAGTTTGGAGTGTTAGCTCTAATTGCAGCAACTCAAGCCAAACCTGTGTACAAGTAGGTGATAGCGCAAGTTGTACTGGTGGCGGCGGTGGTGGTTGTTCTACTACTTGCGACAGTGGCAATAGTTGCATTGCTGAATGTGCATATGGTTCTTGCGACTCATGTATTGAATCTGGCAGTTGTCATGCCAAATGTGTTGGCGGTAATTGTGAGCAAACCTGCAATGGTAATGCTAGCTGTAATTATGAATGCTCTGGTGGAAACTGCAATATGTCCTATAACGACAACACCACGGCCACCGCCGACTGTTCTGGTGGTAGCTGCAATATCATTTGTGATGGCAATGCCTCTTGCGGCTCTTTAACCAACTGGGTCGATTGTTCTGGCGGTCATTGTAATATGCAATGCTTAGGTAACGCTAAATGTTATATGGATTGTCCGGGAGGACATTGCAATTTTGTATGCAATACTACTTCGGGTATCTGTGTTACCGATTGCGGCAATAACAATTGTACTGGGCCATAATTAAGCAATACTAATCTTTAATTACAATTTAAAAAAGAAAACTTATTTCAAGTAACTACTCTGGGGATTGCCCCGTTTAACTTGGGTTTTAGTAATTATGAATGTTAAACGTATATCCTGGCGTCAATTATTTATTGCAGGGTATTTTGCTTTTGCTCTAAATATCTTACATTTACTTATCGTCAAAAGCGCCAGGATATACGCGATGTCGTGGCTATGTGAAAACCCTGAACGCCTTGAGAAATTTCGTCAAGGTGATGAGCAGACCCTAACAGAGGTTTACTATCAATACGTGCGAGAAGTTGCTGGGTTTCTCCGTGCTGGCTTTACCTTTAATTGTAATGGTCGTAGCTTTCGCTTTTGTGGTTGTCATACTCCTTTTGAACTCGATGATTTTTTACAAGAAACCTTCTTACGCGCTTTTACCCAACGTACCCGAGAAACCTACGATGGCGTACGCCCATATCGTGCTTACTTATTAACCATTGCTCGCAATGTGGCTATTGATCGTTTACGCCATAGCCAACGTTGGTCACGCTTATTTGTACCTATGTCTACGCAGACAGCCAATAAACCCCAACCAGCAGAGGCGCCAATAACAACTTCGCCCGAAAAAATTCTTGTTTCAAAACAATTATCAAAAATCTATCACAATTTTAAAGCCTCACTGATTGAACTTGACCGTAGTGTTTGCGAACTTCGCTTTGAACAATCGCTTACCCGTAAACAAACAACTCAACGCTTGGGACTTTCTGCCATGCAGTTGCGAGTACGTGAACATCGCTTACGTACCAAACTGCTTAAACAGCTTGGCAATAGTGGCTATGAACCTAAAAGAGAGCTTGCATCTCTATGTATATAATTATTACTGGAGTTTGAATCATGTCTGCCTTTTGTATGCTCTCTCGTTTTATGACCCGGCGATTATTTGTAACTCGTCAGGCGCGTAAATCTGGTATGTTCTGGCGTCATTTACAACGATGCCAATCATGCGCGACTTATTACGACAAAATGATGATGTTAGAGCGGCATATATCAGCACCTAATGCTGATGCAATAACTACACCTGCAGACTTAGAATTTTCAGTAGTTCTTGAATCGGTATTAAAAAAAACACGTGCTAGTACCATAACTGCCAATAAGCTACAGTTTCCACACTTACGAATACTTATACCAGCGGTGGCCTCAGCGGCAGTGGCGCTAGTTGCAGTGATAATGCTGTATAAGCCGACAACGACAAATGACACTTGGACTGTACGCGATGCGGGCAGTAATAATTTTGCTATTCGTGCTTTTTGTGAAACCAAAGATGTTAATGGCCAGGTCACTATTAATTCATTATCTGAAACTGCCGACACTAACAATTCAACTATCTGTGCTAATGGTGGTATAGTACGTTTTGCCTATATAGCAAAACAAGAAGGAACCTTAACTGTTTTCGCTATTAACTCTGCCAACAAGGTTATCTCAATAGATTCTATTATTTCTTCAATAGAAAACAGCGGACCTTGGCATTTAGCAACAGCATCAACACTAACTCCTTTAAGTTTTTCAATAGACAAGAAGACTTTAACTCCCAATAGTGAACTTTTGACCATAAGATTATTATTTATTTTTGGTACTTCTGCTATTGAGTTGCATCAAATTCAAAGCTGTGATGAACAACATCACCATGATTTTAACACATGTGCGTTATTACATAATTTTGTAGTGATTGAACGGAAGTTTTCACTTAAGTAAAGATAATAATTAATTTTAAGAGTGTTTGTAGTTTAAAGGTGTTAACATGCAAAATTATAAAGGTTTCTCACAAATTGCATTATTATTAAGCCTAAGTTTAAGTTTATTTCTAATAACTTGCGGTGACGAAGGTATAAAATCTGCTAGTTTAAAAACACAAAGTTCATCAACGACAACACCGCAGTGTCCAGATAATCTATGTAATGGTGATGAGACCTGCTCAACTTGCCCACATGACTGTGGAAGCTGTGATTCGGCTTGTGCCTCCTTGGCGCCAATATGCGCACAGTGCCCTAGCGAGGGGCAGCTTCCGTATTTAATAAAAAGTGTCTGCCAAGCTGCCGTAACTGTCGGCGATCCTGCTTCTTGTCAGAACCTTCTTGATGATGATGATATTAAACAATATTGTATGCAGTAAAACGTGATCGATTATGAGCAAAAATATGCACAGTAATTATTCTGCTTTCGTTATAACAATATATACAATACTTGCGATTTTAATAATGCCCTTTAATGCCGTAGCCAATTCTGCTAAGCAAAATAATACTGAACGCATCGTTATTATTGTTGGTAATAATCATAGCCTCGATTCAAGTATTGCTGATTTACATTATGCTGATGATGACGCTTTATTATATTATCAATTATTTATTCCCTATGCTGATGGCACTTATCTCTTATCGCTACTCGATGATTCTAGCCAGGCTCGCTATTCAGAATATTTAAATAAAGCGCTACCGCCAACTCGCGCCAATCTTATTGCTGCTTTAGCTGACGCCTTTGCACAAATTAATACTAGTCACCAAAAAAGCAACGTTCAAAGCGAACTGATTATTATTTTCGTTGGTCATGGCGTTTTAGATAATGCCGGAAAAGGTTTTCTGCACTTGCAAGATAGTTATTTTACTCGGGATGATATTTTTAAAGAAATCATTTCAGTATCACCAGCAAGTAATACCCATATTATAGTTGATGCTTGTCACGCGCTGTCGATGGTTGCGGGTAGAGGTGAATCATCTACGCATGTGTCTTTAACAGCTTTTAGTCGTTTTCTAAGCGGCAACGAACTCGAAAACTATCCGAATGTCGGTGTTCTAACTGCTAGCACTAATGAACAAAATACTCATGAATGGTCACGGATTGAAAGTGGCGTGTTTTCATTTTTAGTTCGCTCAGGCTTACTTGGGCCGGCGGATATCAACAATGATAGTTTTATTGAATATAGCGAGATCGCAGCTTTTGTTGCATCAGCAAGCTCGCGGTTAATGCAAGTGGGTAAAGAAATAAATGTTTTTGCTTGGCCTCCTGCTCGTAACCGCCGTATACCCATATTAAATTTTAAACATGGCAATAATATACGTTTAGTACAACTTGGCCCCAAAATTAGCGAACGTCTTTTTTTAGAGGCCGCCAATGGCGCTATTTGGGCCGGACTGCATCCGGCAGGCGAATCACCGCTTACTTTAGCCTTGCCACAAAAAATAACTTTTTTCTTACGTGGTGTAATTGCAGAACAAGTTATTCCTTCAGGTAAAGACGTACTAAAGGTAAATGAATTATCTATGCCTCTTGCACAATTACATAAGCGTGGGGCTACCGAACAGGCTTTTGAGCAAAATTTATTATCCACCCCATTCAGTCAAGGTTACTATAGTGGTTATGTAAGTCAGCGGCCTGGGCTTATCGCGGTTGAACTTTCACAAAAACCAGCATTAATTGCGGCTAATACCACCAATAATTCATCTAATGTATCTATGCTTAAAAATGCAATTAGTCAGAGTTCAAATGATTTCTGGCAAACTAGAAGCGGTTATATGTTATCGCGCTCACCGCTGGTATATTCTCGATTGGTTCATGGCGCTTTATTCGAACTTACTCAACCAATTACGCCAAGTTTACGTTTTAGTTATAACCTTGAATTTGGTATTGTCCCACAAGACGGTCGTAAAAGTCAGCTCTTTAATTCTGCCTTAACCATTGGGCTAAATTATGAAACAGCATCTATTGGTCCGCTGTATGCTCTAATGTCAGTTAGCGGTGGATGGGGTTTGTGGCTAGTTAATGGTAAGACTTCTTCAAGTGCTGATTATACTGTATGGTTAGGGCGTTTGTGCTTAGGCGCAGGCGTTCATTTGTCACCAAAGACTTCCCTTGAACTTATTGCTGGCACGGCAGTGTATTTTGTTACTGTTGATAGTAAAGAAAAGACTCGTTGGGCGCCCCAAGCCACGCTAGCTTTTAGCTGGAAATTATAAATTGCAGTTTGTTTAGTTTTTAACATTTTTTAAAGTAGACGTAAGCCAATAAAAACTCCTACCAACAACGATACTAAAATGCCAATTAGAATTTTTACGTAACTTTCAGTTTTATTTACTAAGGCATTAGTCGAATTATTATCACCTTTCGATAAGATTTTATTATTATCCGCACCTTCATTTTCAAGACTGAGGCAATCGCTTAAACCTACAGCAACAATATCAATCATACGCTTGGTATTACTATTTAGCATAAACGCCAATGGTGCATTATATAAATTGCCACGCACTTTCGCTATACGCAACACCTGGAGCGGTTCGTCAAAACGATCTAACTCTTTTATACGCAATAAATCTCGTAGTACTTGCTCGGCACTACTACCTCCTAAAACTCCAAGTGCACGTATAGCAAAAATCCAACGAAAAGTTTCGCTTTCACTTGGCCGCGCTGAAATCTCATTGCGTAATTGGGCGATAAATTCAGGTAAAAGTTGGTCTGAAATCTCTGCCCAATGATGACGTGCTTTTAATCTGACCTTTGCAGTACCTTGCAATCCAAAGGCCTGTATGGCCGCAATTTCATCAGCAACAGCTTGTGACTCTAGTAGTTTTAATAATAATGGTACTGATATGTTGGCAAATTCAAATGATAAAACATGCATAACATATGCTGCTGGTTTTAACTCATTTTGCATTTGCTTAACTATAAACTCAATTAGCACATCACTCTCTGCTTCAATAGTTACTTGCAAGGTTTGCTTTATCACAGCAAAAGATATCTCATTACTATCAATTGACAGATTTTTTATCATTTTATTTTGTTCATCATTATTAGCTAAATGATTATATAATATTGCTGGATTAATTTGCTCAAGCGTTTTGCTTTTCTCTGTCACTAGCATACCAATATGTACTCTACTTATTGCTACCGTTAGATTGTTATGCACCCGCAAAGAACAAGTTAGATAATTTTCTTTTTGCGAAAATTTAGGAGCACAAAACTGATCCGTTAAATAAATAGCGGCTAACGGTTTAGTAACATCTTTTGCAGCCGGAGATAGCGAAAATAAAAAGTTGGTGCCTACTATGGCTAAAAACAGCAGTTTCAAAATCTATCCCTCAATAATAAAAAGGCGTTTAGCATACTCTATCATTATCTTTAAAAATGCTATACGTTAGTCATAAATTAGTTAGCGGCTACCTGAAATCATAATTAGTTTTCTTCGAGGATTACAATGGTAGTTATTTATAAACGCACATTTTCATTTGTGTCTTTGCTCAGCTTGGCAAGTCTACAGATGTTTTTTATTTCAGCATGTGACAATCTTAACTCGTTAAAACGTTCACTAAAAGGTGAAGATCGCTGCGGTTTTGAACTCGAAGTACAACCGCAAAACGGAATTACTATTTGGCTTGATGGTGTTCAAGTGGCAATAAAATCACCGTATTTAGCTAACAATATTACGCCAGGTTCGCACCTATTAGAAATAAAAGCCGCAGGCTATTATCCATTTAATTTACCTTTAAATTTACAAATTGGTGAGATCATCAAAATCCCAATAGCCCTTCGGCCAACTTCGCAACCTTTGCCCTCGTCGCATCCACACCAAACTACTGCTAAACCATTACCTGATAGCTATAAACCAATTAAACTAAATTGCTCTACTTCACCTAGTGCTATTGTTAAATTAGATGGTGCGCCGGCTAAAAAGTGCAAACTTCGTTTTAAACATACTAATGGGTCATTACACGCCGGCGATTTACATTTAAATTATCGAATTAATGCGCCAGGGCAGCTTGAATTTTCATTTACTAATGATGATGCTGCTTGGATGCAAAATAAAAACATCATTAAACCCGGCGAATATTTTCAATTACAAGCTAAATCAACTCGGATAACTCGTGTAGCCGCCGATGGCGCCACCCAAACGTTAGTACTTAAAAAAGGTAAATAGGTTTTGGGATTATACTTAGAATAAAAACTTTATCTAAGAATTTATCTTAATTTATGTTTGCAACTATCGCTTGACTCTTTGAGTTCGGCATATACCATGGTATTGTGGTTCCAATTATAACCACTATAAGCCTCAAGTTTAACTTCAGTCGCAGTTACAACATCACCAGGTTTAATATTTTGTTGGGTATCATAACATTTATCGAAGGCTAAAAAGGCCCATTGAAACCATCCGGAACCTGGGAAATATGAATTCCACCGATTATAATAACGACAACGCACCTCATCACCTGATGGAGTAAGCATAGATAATTCAGCCCAACCAAATGAAGCATGCCCATGCTTAACTGGCAAAAATGCCGGTATTACCAAATCAGCCGGACGGCAAAGGCACTTTGCTTCGCTCTGCCAATGTTTAAACCATTGCCAGTGATGATGTTTTTCTTTATGTTTAGCTTTAAGTTTTACCTTTATACATTTACCGCAAACTTCTGGTTGACCACCATCAGAGCATGTTGTTTGAGGTGGTATATCACCACAACTACCATCTGGATTGGTGGGACCATAAGGGCATTCATCACAAGCATCACCAACACCATCTTCATCGCTGTCTAACTGATCAGGATTTGTTACTAATGGACAATTATCGCAAGCGTCACCAATACTATCTTCATCATTGTTGGCTTGATCCAAATTTTCAACATTAATGCAGTTATCACAAACATCGCCAACCCCGTCATTATCACTATCAACTAAATTTTCACTACTAAATAACGGGCAGTTATCACAAGCGTCACCATAACTATCAGTGTCACTATTGGCTTGATCAGCATTGGCTACTTCGCTGCAATTATCACAAGCGTCACCAACACCATCTTCATCGATGGTATCTTCTTGGCCAGGGTTATATATACCTGGACAGTTATCCTTATCATCGCAGACTTCGTCAGCATCACTATCACCGCCCGAATCGGCACAAGGATCAATTGGTATAAACGAAACTTTACTAACATAAATATCGGCATTACTGATTTCAGGTAAATAATGCCAAGCAACTAAATCACCCTTGATGTCAGGCCAAGTATCTAAACCATTATGGGCGCTAAGTTGATAAATCTCGCTAGTATTTAAACGATATATCCATATTTCATGATCTACTTCATGATTTTCATGATAATCAGATTCAAAAACAACTAAGTCACCGTCGATTGCTGGCAATAAATTAACCGCGTTATTATTTACAATTGTACGATGTTCTTTAGTAACATAATTTAATACTTCAATAGTTGTAGTCGATGATTGCACCCGTTGTGACTGCCAAATAATCCAATCACCACTAACACTAGGACGTCGCTCATTTACATCAGGCTCAGCGACTAAAACATCTGGACCGTTGCCACCGACAATATCGTAAACAAATATATCATACTTACCGTCTGCAACAATTTCCCATACGACATAACGATCTGAAATATCGAAACTAATTCCTTCGGCACCAGGATAAGCAAGCTCTATAGGTGTAGCAACGCCATTGGTAGTTAATTCGCTAATATCGAGCAATTTTAATACTGCCGCTGTCCTAAGACCTTCTACAAATGCAACATAATTACCTTCAATATGGGCGCTATAGGCAGTATGGTTGTCAGTTAAAGTGTAATGGTCGCCGGTGCTAATATCATAAAGCTCAATATCGCCAAGTGTCTCAATACCGTTAGCGCCAAGTTCAGTCCAAAATTTGGTATAAACAATATAATTTCCCGAAACATCATTTAGCCAATCATCAGTTAAACCTTCGCTAACTACAACCTGACTACCATATGGTGCGCCATCACTATCAAGTCGTTGAAACACAATAGAGCGAGGACCGAAATTAGAATCATTGTCCATAGTTTTGGTACTGAAAACAACAATAGGACCAAAATCGTCAGACCCTAAGGTGGGCCGCTCTTCATAATCATTGAGCGTTTGCGTGATTTCATTTTCTATGATTTCTAATTCGTCCGCAGCGCTGACTGGCATTGCAAAAATTACAACTGCAAGCGTCAAACACCACGATAATTTATATGACACTACCAAAATTTGATTCTTAATGAGAGACATCATCGACAGCCTCTTAACTAACGTGTCTCCACGCTAGTCCTATAATGATTGTGAGCGCCAAACACGCATCTGTCAAAGAAAAAAACCAATATTTTTAAGTAAGTAAATGTATGTCGTCCTTACGAATATAACCGTTGCCATACATATTCAAACTTAACAAACACAAAACCAGACTCACAAAATATAGCGACAAACTGGCTGTTTAATCGTTGTAGCTTTTGCAAAATTCACTATAACTTTACTTAAAAATAACACAAATTATCTCATCTTGGGAGTAATTACTTCCACATTTCTGGGCTAGTTTCGATCTTTTGGCTTGGGGCTTTAGTATACAATTCGATCTCTGGTGAAGTTTCTGAGCTCTCGCGGCCAACAACATCTGTGACTCGCAATTGGATACGGTTTTTTCCTTCTTGAAGATCAACTATTGTATTAAATCGACCTTGCTTGTCAGCCCAAATCGTTTGGCCAGCTACCCGAATCCTAGCACCGACCGAAGTTGCACCACTAATTAGCTGATGTCGTTTTGACGTAGTTGCTATCGTTGGCCATCGCACCTTTAATAATAGTGATTGCGGCACCGAAGCTGGTTTAGAAGGTTTACGTCCTGCACCTGCTATACTGTAAAAACCTGCATTAATATTAACCGTTTCGCCGTTAGCTGCAACCGTAGCACTGCCTTTAGTAACTGCTGTACGCAATTCACCATTCGCATCAACGCTAACAGTCAATGCACCATCGCCAGTTTCAGCTACAGCTTCACCATTGCGATTTGCTATCTGTAAACGAGGGCCTTGTTCGCTTTTGACATTGGCCAGCACAACACCTTCACCAACAAATAAACGGG
Source organism: Deltaproteobacteria bacterium (assembly GCA_016931625.1). Classification (NCBI taxonomy): domain Bacteria; kingdom Pseudomonadati; phylum Myxococcota; class Myxococcia; species Deltaproteobacteria bacterium. The sequence continues at coordinate 11,976 of JAFGEK010000172.1, forward strand.
CCAAATTGGGGCCAATATCACCTAAACGAATATCTGTACCGGCAGTTACGTTAATATGTAAATCTTTGCCAACCAATAATTCAGCTTTAGCTCCTTCACCTGTACGTAATTGAGTGCCAGGTAGTAAACTTTGACCTTTTATAGTGGCTTGCCACTCATGATCACGAGGTCGCACTTGTACGTCGCCGCTAATATTTAACAAACGCGCAGTTAATTCTGCTGCAGGTGAAACAAAGACCGGATTATTTGGATCTTGTTGCACCTGCCGCCTTGAAATAACAAACAAATACGACAAAACCACAATTATGCAGATAATCAGAATACCAGTAACAAATATGAGATTGCCGCGTTTCACTGGGACCAAGTTTAACGCGAATTACAGTGGCCGTCGCGGGGAGAAATGTAAATAATTATTAAAACTGATTTGTTTATTTAAGCTTTCTTAGAGGCTACAGCCTTACTAGGACCGATACGATCAAGCAGATTGCGGGTAGTAACACGATTGGTGACTAGCCGTTTAGCCTTTTCATCGCGGTTTTTCTTGGCAATTTTATCGGCAACAAACATATTACCGCTACCATTAGCGATCTGCGCATTTAACATATTAGCACTGAGAGAGCTGTTTAAACTCATCGACATCATGTTGCCAGGCATCATACCATTTGCGTGTAAATTGTTTGCTATCATAGTAACCATCCTTGATTATTTTGTTCATGCATTAATTATCGGCTGGATGTGTTAATAAGTTGCGAAAAAAAAATCTATTTAGGTTGCTAAAATATAAAAACAGCAAGTTGATATTAAAGATCCTCTAAATATAAAATAATCTAAAATTATCAATAAGTTATTAAAACAGACAGGCAATACTGGAGCCGCAACTAATGAAGGCCATCATAAACACCCTTCACAGTTGCCGCCATCAGTCTCTAACGGAGCTCAAGTAAGACCGCATGCCATAGAAACCCATAGCGGTGCTGATGATACCGAAGAAACAACTGCAACTGATGATAATAGCAACCAAGCAGCAGACGAGACGCCTGCTGAAACTGATAAGCGTGTCGCTGAAGATCCAATTAAACAAAAATATAAACATCTAGCCATCTCAGTATCTACTCAAGGGATAGTACTAACCTATGATAAAATTCAATTTGATCATTTTGGTGTAAAATTGCAGCAAACATCTGTTACACCAGAAGGATTGAGCACCGCTGCTAAAATAAATTCTACTCATAATAATAGAGATGCTGTGCCAAAGAGCCGCAAACTCCCACCTAAATTAAGTCTGTTACATACAATTTTAACAACTGGTGAAAATTTATACTGTACTCTCACTAAAGCATTTCATAATAGCAAGAGCGTAAATAGCTCTGCTGCTATTACCAGCGGTAAAGTAATATCTACTGAAGCGGCAATTGTTATATGTATAATGTTGATGATAGCAAGAGTGAAATAAATTCATCATTCTAGCAAAATTCGCCCTATTTTGTTCATTACTACTAATAAGGTTTTGAGACTATTGCTGTATCGACTGCTATTGCTATACATGATAGCGCACTTTGCGGAGATTAAAAAAAGATGCCGGTCAAAATTCCAGACTCGCTACCAGCGCGCGGCGTGCTTGAAAGCGAAAACATCTTTGTGATGGATGAACATCGCGCTACTCATCAAGACATTCGCCCTATTCGTATTGCCATACTTAATTTAATGCCGTTAAAGATAAATACTGAAACCCAACTACTACGGCTACTTGGCAATTCACCACTGCAAGTTGAAATCACTCTGCTGCATATGGACTCGCATCAGTCTAAAAATACTCCTGCTGAACATTTGCTCGAACATTACGTAACTTTTGCCGAAATTCGTGAGCAATTCTTTGATGGTTTTATCATTACTGGTGCTCCGGTTGAACAGTTACCATTTACTGAAGTTGATTATTGGCCAGAATTAATTGAAATTATGGACTGGGCTCGCTCGCATGTCTACTCAACTTTTTATATCTGTTGGGGTGCGCAAGCCGGTTTGTATCACTATTATGGTGTACCAAAATATCCATTAATAGCAAAAATGTTTGGGGTATTTTTACATAAAATCAATGTTCGTTACGAACAATTATTACGTGGTTTTGATGATAATTTTTACGCCCCCCATTCTCGCCATACTGAAACTAGGCGTGAAGATATAATCGCTGTTCCTGAATTAGTACTACTATCAGAGTCAAAAGAAGCTGGCGTTTATATTGTGATTTCGACTGATCGTCGCCACATTTTTGTTACTGGACATTCTGAATATGACCCTTTAACCTTGCAGGCTGAATATATTCGTGATGTTAGTAAAAACTTGCCAATTGCAGTACCGCGTAATTATTTTCCTGATGACGATCCAACACTTGAGCCTATAGTGCGTTGGCGTGGACATGCTAATTTACTTTATAGCAATTGGCTGAACTATTATGTTTATCAACAAACACCGTTTGATCTGCAACAATTACCTGAAAACCATATTTCTAGAAGGTCTCCCTAATTACAAATAATTTTTTAAGGTGGACAAATTGATGTTCAGCGCTATCAAAATTTAACGTTTAACGTTAATATATTTTTTATTAATATCATTTTAATGTAATACCTAATTGATTTTAATTCAGCCAATCCGGCAAACGATTAAAAAAATCGTGATATGGTAAGATTTTTATATCATCTATTTCATAAGCTTGAGGTTGGGTATTTATAACAACAAGTTGAGTATTAGGATGTTCGTTTGCAAAAGCTCTTAGCCCCGATAAATCGCGTCCACCTAAACGACTATTAGTTTTTATTTCAATTGCTAAACGAATCTCTCCATGTTTTTCAATTAATAAATCAACCTCAGCGCCATGATTTGTCCGCCAATAAAATAGCTTAGATTCGTCACGCATGTAGTTAAGCTTACGAAATACTTCTAATATTACAAAATGTTCAAATAATTTGCCGCGTAAAACCGGGTTAATTTTAGCTGTAAGTCGACCACATAAAGCATTTAATACACCTGTATCAAAAAAATAAAAACGTGGATGCGCTATCAAACGAGCGCGTAAGCTACGCTTATAAGGTTCAAGTAGTAACCCAACCAAAGTATCTTTTAGGATTCCATAATGTTCCTGAACAGTTCTATTGGCTATCCCAGCGTCACGTGCTATTGCACTATAATTTAAAATATCGCCAGATTGCGCGGCTGCAACATCTAGAAATCTAGCAAAACCTCCAATGTTTCTTACTTAAGATGGCTTAAATAATTAAATCATATCAAGCCACTACTCGTTTTTTGCGTAGTGGCTCACCCGCCGATGAAATTACCTGCCCTAGCTCTTTGGTGCTAGCACCGAGCTTTAAAAAAGAGCGAATTAAGAGGTCTAAAGAAACCGTATGATCACCGGCTTCCATTTTAGCAACCCTTGATTGGCTAGAATCAAGCTTACTAGCTACGGCATTTTGACTTAGCCTCATTTTTCGGCGTTTTGAAGAAAGAGCATGAGCAAGCGCCGCTTTAACTTCGACATATTCGGCTTCAGATTTGCTTAGGTCTAAAAACTCAGCAGTGCTACCAATTTTCCATCCTTGTTTTTCCAAAGCTTTTCGTTTGCGCTCATCCATGTCTTACTCCTACTAAACAGCTTGGTCGTATAATTTCAAACGTCTTTTACACGTAGCGATGACAGTCTTCGGTGTTTGCTGAGTGGTTTTGGCAAATACCTCCAGAATCACCACTGCGTCTGAATCAAGCCGGTACACAATGCGCCAAATACGATTACTTTGGTCATCATTAATTCGCAGCTCATGGCACCGACGTCCGATGCTGGGTATGGGCCTTGAATCCGGCATAGACAACATTTCGCCGTGTTGTAACCTCCCCGCAACAGTACACCTGCCGCTATTCTAGCTTCTTGCGAAAACGGTGGGGTTTTTACCTCGCCATGTAGCCAGACTAGCGGTCGTTCCATTACTAAAATATTATGTCAGTTCTGACATAATTATGCAACCAATATGTTTGGACTCCGACGATTATTATGTGTACCTACAAAACGTATCCAACAAGTTTGAATTGTATACGCTATACGAACAACTAGACGATACTCATTTCCTTTAATATTAAAAACGACACGGTTATTATTAAGAATACTTGCAGTTGTGAACATCTTTTTAATATCCGTTGGCTAAGTGAGCTTATTCGTAATCGTGTATATTAAAATCATATGATTTATTTGAAACAGCCCCTTCACACAGCTCACAGCCATATTCATTTCATGCTAATAACACCGGCCGTTGCGGCGTTGATGTTTCTTGAACCGGAGCTACCGGCTTACGTGGCAGAGTTATAATAAACTGACTTCCAATATTAATTTTGCTTTCTACTTCAATTCGGCCACCATGATCGGCAATTATACGATAGGCAACCGAAAGACCAAGACCAACTCCTGTCCAATTAGTTTTGGTAGTAAAAAACGGATCAAAAATTCGGGACAAATGCTCTGGATCAATGCCATGACCAGTATCGCTAACGGTGATCTGAGCCTGGTCACCTAAATCCCTAGTGTGTATGGTGATCTTGCCTCCTTCAGTCATCGCATTTTTAGCGTTACTTAACAGATTAATTAACACCAATGCTAATTGACCGGCATCTACAGTGATAGCACCTGCATCAGCAGCTAGTTCACGCACTATCTCAATGCCACTTTCAGTAATACCACTACCCATCAATTCTAGCACTTCTTCAACTAATTCATTTACCTCGATAGCGTTACGACCAGAAAGACCTCGTTGAGAAAAACGTAATAAATTAGTGGTAATCGTGCGACAACGTTGAGCTGCTTCTTCAATACGTTTTAACGATGTATATTCAGTATCTTCTGCTTTAAATTTTCTAAGCAATAGCTGTACATAACCAAGAATACCGGCGAGTGGATTATTTACCTCATGCGCTACACCAGCTCCAAGTTGACCAATAGCAGCCAACTTTGATTGTAACAACAACTGGGTCTGCGCTTGTCGTAACTCGCGAGTGCGATCATCAACTTTGGTTTCAAGAGTACGTCCCCAAGCATCGATTTCACGCAATGAATGGTCAAGCTCAGATGCCATCGAATTTAGCGTTTTCGCTAACTCACTTATTTCATCATTACTATTTACTTTAACTCGCTCGCCTAACCGCCCAACCGCAAACATTCTGGCACCCTGCATTAAGCGTAAAAGTCGTTGCCGCAAACGACTGGCAAACAATAATGCGGTTAACGCAACCACTAAAGTTGTAATACTTATCCAAGTAAGCATGCGCATACGCATACGCCTGGCATCAGCAAAGGCTACACTTTCAGGTTGTTCAACCACCACCCCCCATCCTAAATTTGCCACCCGCGCAAATGAGGCGGCCCAAGAAATATTATCTTCAGTATGATTTAGGCTCCCCCTATTTTGGCCACCTTTTAAACGTATGATTGCAGCATGTTGTGACAAATCTGTACCAACCGCTAAGGTTGGATGGGCAATAACACGACCAAATCGATCAACTACAAATAAACGTGAGTTAGCGCCGGTTTCAATATCCACCCCACCTAAAACATCTGAGGTTAGCTCAAGTTCAACTCCGGCAGCGGCAAGCGGTTTTCCCTCAGGATTTGCACAACAACCAACTGCCATAGCTAAGCGGGCTGGCCCACTTGGGGGAAAATAAACCGGACTTAATAGCACTTGTCCATTGTTGACTGATTCTGACCATGCAGCAGGCAAATTATCACGTAAACGCTTAACCGCATCATTGGCGGCAGTAAGTGACAACTCATCAGCATTTATCGCACTCGTAACTGGGCGTACCAATAACTGGCCATTAGCATCTAAAAACACTGAAGCGCGAATTGCTGTTGCCTGTCGATGTAAAAGACGTAATAAACCCAAACGTTCTGCCGCTGATAATCGCAAAGGATCGGTAAGTTCTAAGGCGGTTACCGCACGCTCACCAATTTCGTTTATCGATTGTTCAATGCTAGCCGCTACTGCAGCGGTGGCGGTACGTTGATGCGCCTCAATGCGAGCACGCATGCCATCTTCACCCAAGCGTATTAAAGTAAAACCGCTACTAGCCAGTGGCAATAATGCTACAGCTAAAGCATATAGCACTAGCTTTTGAGTAATGGTCACTGTGTCACTCTTAAAATTGAAAGAAACTCATTATCATTCTCAGTTAACAATAAAACTTTGGTAGTAATTGTTGGTAGTGCTAGCTGACGAGAACCAAGAGCAATATATCCGCGCTCACGATCTTCTTTGCGGCAATACAAACGTACTAAGGTTTCAAAACGAGCTACAAGCTCATCTCTTGCATGCTCAAGTATTGTTTGCTCCCCACAACATAAAAAACCATGGCTTAAAGTAATAATAGCAGCAGTTTCATGTTCTGTATCACTATTTTCGCCGTTTACCATACGAGTAATCTCAGGCAACATGCTAGCTAATAAGTCTGCTGCTCGCGATGCTCCATAAGCAGCTATGAAACCATCCCAATTATTTAATAATATTGCCAAACCAGCCTGAACTTTTTTTGCGCGACTACGCCGCAAAAATGCTCTTATAGCAGCAACTCCGGCACTGCCACTAACATCGCTGGCTAACATCTCGAGTATATCCATTGGATTTCCCGTTGGTAACTCGCGTGCATAATCGGCATTATTATCAATGACCATTTGTACACCTAAGGCGTTAAGCGCAGTTTCAATAACTTTCTGCTCTGGTTTTGCTGAAAATATTAGTCGTGGCGCGCCGAACCTTGCGATATTAAAAAGAGTATCACCTATAACTTGTACATCAGAACGAGAATAGTGCTCAAGCTTAAGGACGGCATTACCTAAAATTTTACCACTGGTAGTAATAACTATATTACCACTAGTATTTTCAATATCGAGATGATCTGCCTTAGCTAAAACTGGCGGCAAAAGTTGCACTGGTAAACCACAACGACTTAATTCTGCCATTAAAGCAATACGATTATAAGAGTTATCAGCATGAACAAAAAGTGGTTGAAGTAATTCGATTGCAGTTGTTGCTGCTTGAGGCTGTATTGGCAAAGCTATCCAAAAACTTGTATGATTATCATTGCTTTCTACTGTAATTAATCCTGCATGAGCATCAATAATTCTTCGACAAATAGCTAGCCCCAACCCGCTTGAATGACGACCGGGACGCAACGGCGGCATAGTTCCAAACCGATCAAATATTGAAGTCAAATCTTGTGGTGAAATAGAGTCGGCTATGTTGTGCACGCCAATAATTATAGAATTTTCGGGGGCACTTGATTTACCCATCTCAATAGTAATACTTGTGCCAGAGTGCGCATACTTCACTGCATTTGACAATAAATTACTCAGAACTTGCTCAATACGTATAGTGTCGACTTCTAACTCTAGCTGACTATCTATTGATTTAATATCAATAGTTAGTTCACTTTCAGTAGCTGCAGCAGCAAATCGCGCTGCTACTTTTTGTATCAATTCACCAATATTTGTAAGGTTACGCTTTAGCACCATACCACCAGCAGCGTATTTCTCTATCTCTAGCAAATCGTCAACTACAGCATGTAAAGTTTCACCAGCTTGTGCGGCACTAATTAAATACTCTCTTTGTTTATCACTCAACGCACCAGCAGCCTCGTGCAATAGTAAGTCAAAAGTTGCGGCAATAGTTGATAAGGGCGTACGTATTTCATGTGATACGGTACTAATAAAACGCAGCCGTTGTGTTTCGCGCTCTTTTTCGGTGGTTAAATCACGAATGATTAACACAAATCCGTTAGAGGTATTGCTATTACTTCCATTACTAACATTAGCAATAGAGGCTGCTTGAACTTGTAAAGTACGTGACCCATAGGTAACTTCATGACTCCTTTGACCAACATTAGTAAACATTGCTAACGGCGAATTACCGAAATTTTGCCATAATGCTTCGGCAGTAATACCTGCGGTAGTCAGCATCCGCTGTGCACTTTGATTTGCTAATTGCACTGTACCATCGTCATCAAGAATAATTATCCCTTCTGTTAATGATTCGATGGCATTTAAAACGCGATGTAGCCTATGTTCGGTAACATCATGAATTTGATGCAATACTTCAGCCGCGCCATTTGCAACACTATCGAGTAGTTGCGTAACATCATCAGCAAAAGCTTCACTTTTAAAACTTTGCAAAACCATGATGCCAACAGTACGACCGCCTAGCTGTAAAGCTACCTGAGCTTGACTTTCTATTAACGCATATTCGACCTCATTTATTTGACAACTCGAAGCCGGAAGCAAACGAGCTTCATCAAGTAATGGACCACCTGCATATTCAAATAAGGCTAAAGTTTGATCGCGTAATTCAAGAACATTACGCTCATTAACCGCAACCGTACTGGTTAGCTCTAAAGTCGGAGCTCTGTTTTTGCTGGTAACTAAAATCGCCGCTAAATCAAAATTAACCACATCATGCAAACGGGTTAGCAAAACACGAGCGGGATAATAAGTTGAGCCTCGCGCTCCAGCCGCAACTACTGCTTGCAAAATTTCTAAAGCGTGCAAACGTTGCTCACGCTCAGCTACCAAATATAAATTGTCACGACTAAGCTGACTGCGTTGAACAGCTTGATGCAATGTCAATACTAAATCGTGATGTTCCCAAGGCTTAGAAATAAAACGAAATACTTGTCCATGATTTATGGCAGCGATGAAATCTTTGGGGTCCGCATAAGCAGAAAGAAGAACCGTGACTATATGTGGGCATATTTCGCGAGCTTTTGCCGCCAACGCCACTCCAGTCATACCCGGCATGCGCTGATCGGCAAGTAATACCGCAAACTCACGTTGCATAAGCAAACTTAAAGCTTCATTTCCAGAACTCGCTATCGCCACATCAAATTGCGGAGATAAAGTTTCATTTAGCAATTCAAGAACGAGGGCGTCATCATCAACAACCAAAACTGCTGCGCGATCTTTCACACGAACTCCCCTAACCCGGGTAATTCACTAGCCACTATCAGAAATTCATTATGCGTTTTTATTGCAGTACTTAACAGCAAATTTGCACTTTATTGCGTAACTCTTAACAGTTTATCAATTTTAGTATTTTCAAACACTAAAACACTATATGTATCGACAAAATTATTATTTAAAGCAATGTTGTATTGAGGTTTTACTCGGTTACTACCTTATGCGCAAAAAAATAAAGGTGATTGCATGAACACAAAAGCCGAAAACCAGCATAATTCTTCATCTAGCGCCGCATTAAATTTAGTTACTGCTTTTCATGCAACATGCTCCAAATTTGGTGATAAAACTGCGGTCAAAAGTAAACGTACCGGTTCTTGGCAAATGCTGACTTTTAGCCAATTAGCAAAACGGGTGCGTAATTTAGCCAATGGGTTTATCTCTTTAGGAATTAAAGCCGGTGATCGTGTTGCAGTACTAGCTAATACTGATACTGAGTGGGTTTTAACCTACCTAGCCATATTAAGCGTACGCGCTATTGCAGTACCTATTTACCAATCAAATAAAGCCTCTGAATGCTTGCACATTATCGAAAACTCGGGTGCGCGCTGGATCGCTGCTGATACCTCTGAGCAACTGAATAAGATTCGTAGCATTATTGAATCATTATCAGAAGTTGCAGGATTGCTATGTTTGCTTGGCGGCGCCATTCAAAAAAACGAACATAATCTTTGTGATCTTGAAGACCTTGGTCGCCAACATTACCAATCAAGTAAAGCAGAGTATGATAATAGTATAAAAGAGATAAATACTGATGAATTAGCATGCATTTTATACACCTCTGGAACAACTGGACTCCCCAAAGGTGTCATGCTTACGCATAATAATTGGATTTTTCAAGCAAAAGGCGTTAAAAATATTAATCTGCTTAATCATGAAGATATCTTGATGCTTTTTTTACCACTTGCTCACTCTTTTGCCCAAGTAGTTATTGCAGCGTGGACATACCTTGGTTTTGTGCTTGTATTCCCTGAGTCTATAGAAAAAATCATTGATAACGCGGCTGAAAGCCAACCTACAGTAATACCTGCTGTACCTAGAATATTTGAAAAGGCTTTTGCTAACATAGTTCACAAAGGACTAGCACAACATGGATTAAAACTATCACTTTTTAAAATGGCGCTTTCTGCTATTGATGGTTATGCCGCATCATGTGAACAAAAACGTAAATGTACCAGCTTAAAATTTCTACTTAGCAAAATACTTGTCTATCCCAAGTTGGCAAAATTATTACGTGAACGTTTTGGTGGACGTGTTCGCCTGTTTGTATCTGGCGGTGCTCCTTTAGCTCCAACAATTGGTCATTTTTTTGATGTATTAGGAATAACCATCGTAGAAGGTTATGGTTTATCAGAAACTAGCGCTCCAGTTTGCGTCAATTTACCAGAGCAAAATAAAATTGGTACTGTGGGGCCAGCCTTTCCTGATGTTAACATTGTAATCGCTGATGATGGCGAGATCATGGTGAAAGGCGGCTGCATCATGAAGGGTTATTGGAATAATCCTGTTGCTACTGCCGAAGTTATGCAAAATGGTTATTTTGCTACTGGTGATATCGGTATGCTTGATGAGGACGGTTACTTAAAAATTACTGATCGTAAAAAAGACATAATAGTTACGGCTGCTGGCAAAAATGTCGCACCACAGAATATTGAAAACGCACTCAAGACCGATAGCATTATTTCTCAAGTAATGGTGCATGGCGATAAACGAAAATATCTTACAGCTCTGATTACCCTTAACGAAGAGGTGGCTTTGCGATGGGCGGCCAAAAATAACCTCCCAAACTTATCCTTAGCAGAACTCGCTATTCATGCGGTAATGATTGCGCATATGCAAACATTAATTGACAATGTAAATTTAAAACAAGCAAGTTACGCTGGTATTAAACGTTTTATTATTTTGCCCCAAGACTTTTCGATTGAATCAGGGGAGTTAACCCCGACCTTAAAAGTTAAACGCAAAGTATGTACTGAAAAATATCAAGCTATTCTTGATGAAATGTATCGAGACTAAAAAGTGACTATTTTCTCAAATCAAGATATACAATCTATTATAATGAAATACGAACATCACGAAACTGAAGAAATTTGGGAAAATGATAATTGGAAGCTCGATATTAAATCATCAGGACTTGTTTATTCCTACAGTGTCGTTGGCGTTTTTGCTGTTGAGGCCGTACGCGTAATTTTTCAAAGATTTGAACAATTTTCAAAAAATCACCCCTCACCATATGAAATATTCATTAACTTAGCCGGTTTAAAATTAATAGATCATGATGCTCGACTTGAGTCTATTGAAGGATTAAAACTTCGCCGAAATGTACTTTCTGCCCTTCATATCTTAGTAAGCTCAAGTAAGATAGCAATGGAATTGGCTACTTTAGAATTACTCACTGGCATAAAGATGATAATTTACACAGATAGATCGCTGTGGAACGTAAATTATGAAAATGCCAATACGCGTCAAAAAAAATAACGCCATTTTTCTTGAACGGCGCTAATTTTAAACTTAAAAATTAGGACAACGAATGAGTCCCCAGGATACAAATACTAAGCAAAATTCGACTTCGATGACTTCAATGACTTCAGTATCATGGGCAGGAAACCTCGGTCGAATCATCGGAATAAACGCCGAATATAGTCGCGGCGTACCTGAACCAGCATACTTTGTTAAAACTCTAGCGTCGCACCATGCGATGGTCCTAACTGCGGAGGCATATGTAAATGGTATTACCGATCAACCGACTGTCGCACTTGATCCAATTATTGTCGAAGTACAAAGTGATTTAGGTACTAAAGATGGCTCTTTGTTTATTCATCGTTTAAATAACAATGAAGAGTGCCGTCGCGTTAATAACAATATTAGAGCGTATTGGGATATTGCTCCTATTATCGTTAATGCTGTACCTGGTCGATATCATTACCAGTTTCGTTTTTCGGCTGATAGTGGGGAAAGTTGGTTGATTGCTCCCAAGCAAGTACAGCACCTTGTTGTTGCTGAAGATTTAAAAGATGTTCCGGTAGAGGCACTAATAGAAAGTTCTGTTCTTTTTAAAGTTGGTGAAATTACCCCTGAACGTATTGGCTGGCTTGGCCCCGCAACTGTACGTACAAATCGCGACCACCCTCCTCAACCATTACCAGCAGAAGTTAATTTAAATTATAAAAATAACTTAGAGCCCATCTTTTTAGAGGTGGCTTTGCAAGTCTGGGTTCCCAGCGTTAGTAATCGCGCTGATCTTACTCCCGAAGAACACACTTTAGTTCTAAAACAATTAGGATTACGTATTGAAAGCCCGTTTTTTATTGGTAGCGGCAGTGAAGCTTTAGGTTTTGCCGGTAAGGCTGGCATACATGAACATGATGACATTGCTCGCTTCTATTTATCGCAATATCTTGAAACACTGAAAAAAAGTGGAGTTCCCCCTCCGAGTTCAGGTAATTACCCGCTTGATGTCTTCGCCGGAGAAAAACATCTCGGAACTATTCAATTGCATTGGAAATACGAATAGTACTAGGGAGGCCCTATTAAAGTTTCATTTGTACTCTTGACCATTGCACAAAATCAAAGCAATCCTTGACCGTATGTCCGCACCATTATCACCAGAAACTCTTCAGGCTGAAATTGACCACGCACTTGCTGAGGGTCGACCATTAGATGCTATCGCTTATTTAGCTGAACTATGCATCACTAGCCCAGAAAACCGGCATTTACGCACTGCTTTAGCTATTGCGCTTGGCGATGCGGGTAATCCTGCTGGAGCTTTAAAAGCTCTTAGGGCTTTAGCCGACCGTCTAGCTCATCAAGGCTACCTGCTGCCAGCAATGGTTATAGTCCGTCATGGACTTGAGCATGCACCTGATGACGCTACGCTGCTTGCGACCCTAAAAAGACTGCACGTAAGAGGAGTGCGAGCCAAAGCAGGCAATCTGCCCACTCCACCTCCGCTTAAAACGCAGCTGCAAACTTCTCAAGGTGCTACAGCAAATGAATTGCTAGCTTTACAAAAAGCTGAAAGACTTGAACGAGTTGCGCAGATTGCTTGTGATCTTGGCCCGTCGCAAAATCCTGCTATCCCACTACCAATGCCTTTATTTTGCGAACTTGATCAAGAAGGTTTCATCGAAACCGTAAAACGCTTACGATATCGACGATTGGCTGCTGGCAGCAAAATAATGAGTGAAGGTGCCAAAGGCGATAGTTTAGTTATTATAGTTAGTGGCCATGCTTTAGTGCAAAAAGGCGAAATAACACTTGCGACGGTTGGTGCTGGTGTTGTCTTGGGTGAAATGGCCATCATTACCGGTGCGTTACGCACTGCAACGGTAATAGCTAAAGAAGAAATCGAAATTTTTGAACTAACTAGGGCTGATGTTGAAAAATTGGCGCTTGAGAAACCAAAAATTGCCGAAGAGCTAGTTAATTATGCACGAAAGCGACTGTTAAGTAACTTGCTGCGCACTTCTGCCTTATTTGCACATTTCAATGATGAGACTCGTTATTCATTATTAGACCGTTTCTCACGTATTGGATTTAATCCAGGCACTAAAATTATTAATCAAGGGACACCTGGCCAAGGCCTCTATGTAATTGCTACTGGTGAAGTAGAGGTTTCTGTTGCTAAGGATGATGGTGACTCTGTGGTTGTAGCCAATTTAGGACCAGGCGAGGTTGTCGGTGAGATTGCTTTACTTCACGATCAACCAACCACTGCCACAGTTACCGCGCGGGGTAATGTTGGGGCCTTATTTTTGCCGCGCGATGAATTTCAACAAGTAGTTTCTGCAAACCCAGAGGTACGCGAATATTTATCTTCACTAAGTAATGACCGCTTGGCAGCATCACGTGCTGCAGCTACCACCACCGAAGTTTTAGATGCCGATGACCTCATCGTATTGTGATATAAATATGACTGTAGCTACTTCTTCTCTGTCTCCCGCTAATGAAAACCAAAGTAAAATAATTTTTGCACCATCAGTGCTAGCTTGCGACTTCACTCACCTTGCTGATGAAATAGCGGCGATTGAAGCTGCGGGGGCCGACTGGCTTCATCTTGATGTAATGGATGGCCATTTTGTACCTAACCTTACTTTTGGGCCGCTTTTGGTACAAGCTTTAAGAAAATGCACCAAGTTACCACTTGATGCGCATCTAATGATCTCTGAACCAGAACGCTGGATAGACGCTTTTGCTGACGCTGGTTGTGATCATATTACCATACACGCAGAAGCTGCAGCCCATTTACATCGAACCCTTAGTGCTATTCGTGAGCGTGGTGTTCAAGCTGGCATCTCAATCAATCCTGCTACTCCCCCTGATTGCATCGCATATATTACCGATCTTATTGATCAAGTTTTAGTAATGTCGGTCGACCCCGGATTTGGCGGGCAACGTTTTATTGAGAGCGTCATTCCCAAAATTGTTTATATTCGTGAGCTTGAGCAAAAATATAACTGCCATTTACATATTGCCGTCGATGGAGGTATTGATTCGAGCAATATCGGGAAATTAGCAGCTGCGGGTGCTGATGTTTTTGTAGCTGGTTCGGCAATATTTGGCTCAAAGGACTACCGTGCTGCTATTGAATCAATGCGCTCGGTTGCTTTGGCAGCGTTATCGGTGGTTTGAAACAATTTTTTAGCTTACTGTTTAACGATTTAACGGTTTACTAATCTACTATTCACCCCAAACTTTAATTATAAAATCATAGCTTGCTACAGAAGCCTTTTTTTTGAACTTTCACTTTTTGCTCTAGTTTACTAGAAGTCACAGACATTATGACTATTGTTTCATCATTAAATAATTTATTTTTAAAAACCTACGGCTGTCAGATGAATGTGCTCGATTCTGAGCTCATTGCTGATCAATTAATTGCCCTTGGCTATCGTATTGTTAATCGCTTCGATGATGCCAACATTATTCTAATCAATACATGTTCGGTGCGCGCTCTAGCTGAGCAAAAAGTATGGTCGCAACTTGGCCGCTTAGCAATTTATAAACGGCAAAACAATCCTCATTTAATAATTGGGGTTATTGGTTGTATGGCCGAGCGTGAATATGTTGCCATTAGTCAACGCATGCCTCATGTAGATCTCATCTGCGGTCCATCACATCTTCATTTACTGCCTTCGATGATCGCTGCGGTTAAACAAACTAAACAAACTCAATTGCAAGTAGCCGGCCATGTTAAACGCGGGCAAAAGACTAATAAAGCTGAAACCAATATTAGTAATGCAAACGAAACCAGCGAAAGCGATAATATCGAATCCCTTGACTTATCTCGATTGATAAGTTCTGCAAATGCTCGTTCTCAGGCTTTTGTAAGAATAACCCGCGGTTGCGATAAAATGTGTTCTTTTTGTGTAGTGCCGTATGCTCGCGGTCCTGAAACACATCGGCATCCGCAACATATAATTGATGAAGTTTGCAAACTCACTTTAGCCGGTGCTCGTGAAATCACGCTTATTGGCCAAACGGTTAATCATTATCACTATCATGATGGTGGCGTTAGCACTTCATTTGCTGACCTTTTATGGCAAATTCACGAGGCTGTTCCCTCTCTTGCTCGTCTGCGCTTTGTTACTTCATATCCAAGAGATTTTAATAATGATGTTTTAGAAGTAATGGCTAAAGCTAAACGTATGGCTCGCTATTTGCATTTACCAGCACAAAGTGGTTCAAATAAAATTTTGCGCGCCATGAATCGCGGTTATACGGTTGAAAGCTATATCGATCTTATTGATCGTGCCCGTGCCTTCATGCCCGATGTACGTTTTGCCGGCGATATGATTGTTGGCTTTCCCACCGAGACTGAAGCAGACCATCAAGAATCGATCAAACTTATCGAACGTGTTGGTTATAAAAACTTATTTGTTTTTAAATACTCTCCTCGACCAGGTACGGTAGCTGCTCGTCGTTTTGCTGATGATGTTAGTGAAGATGATAAAAAACGCCGTAACCATGAACTACTGGATGTACAGGCCCGGTTAAGTCATGCAAATAATAATAGTTTAATAGGCACTACGCTTGAAGTTTTAGTTGAGTCCGAAAGTAAACTTAAAAACACCACACCGGTTAACAATGAATCCACCGCAAGCGAAGCTACACTTAAAAATGGCACCAAACGCTTGCTTGGACGTACAACTTACGATGAAATCGTCGCGTTTACCGGTTCTCCCGAACTTATTGGCAAAATTGTAAAAGTAAAAA
Source organism: Deltaproteobacteria bacterium (assembly GCA_016931625.1). NCBI lineage: Bacteria > Pseudomonadati > Myxococcota > Myxococcia > Deltaproteobacteria bacterium. Next base: position 28,228 of record JAFGEK010000172.1, read on the forward strand.
CAACCGCAGCAACTAGTCTTACTTTGTTGGGTGAGTTGATAAATTAAAAAATATTTGTTAACCCTGCATATCTTTTGAATATAACCGCCATTTTGCATTGTTGCAACACTATCAGTCGCCCCGCCTTTGCCCGCACTAGCGCCATAATTGAAACTAATTATACCTAATTAAACCCCCTTTTTTTAACGTCTGGCACTTTTGTTTTTTGCGTTCATTACATGAACAAGAAGCTTTTAATGCCATAGCTTTTATGGGTGGTACAGCACTACGGTTTCTTGAAGGCTTGCCACGTTTTTCTGAAGACTTAGATTTTTCTATAAGCAATGCTTCGCTTTATTTACCAGAAACATGGCTAAAAAAGCTGCAAACGCAACTGCGCCTTGCTGGATTTACCTGTTCTATTAAATGGAAGAAACAGAAAACCGTCAATGTTGCATGGCTAGGTTTTACCCATCTTATGCATGATGCAAATTTAGCAACTCGTATTGAGCAGCAACTTTCAATTAAACTTGAAATAGATACTAAACCACCGGCAGGAGCTATACTTAAACGCAGCATCATTAATAAATATATGACCTTTGCTTTATGCCATTACGATCTTGAATCGCTAATGGCAGGCAAAGTACATGCGTTGCTTATGCGACCTTATCCTAAAGGACGAGATTGGTTTGATTTAATTTGGTATCGTGCGCATCGCCCACCGATTATCCCTAATCTTAAACTTTTACAAAATGCCTTAGCACAAACACAAAAAACCACTCTCTACCATGCCGCCGAGTGGCAAAAAAACTTACAAAATAAACTTTTACGATTAAATATTAATGAATTAAAACAAGATGTCGCGGCTTTTTTAGAACGGCCCGAAGACCGCTCTCTATTATCACAAGAAAATCTACAGACTATACTTACAGACTAACGTTCGCGGTATCATTACTCAAAGTGCTTCATTATGATAAATTTGCCCCACTATAATTGCCTCAATATTATTAACAACCATCGCTGCCGTGATTGCGCCCAAAGCGAGATTACCGCGTTTGCGCATATTTTTACCTCTTACTAGCACTTTTTTAACGTTTTACAGTTTGGATGGGGGCTAATTCACAGGCGTTTTAGTATAAAAGTCGTTTCTTTTATGTTATTTCCTAGCACCGACGCCATGTGCACGGCTGTGTAGTTACGATCCATTTAAAGTTGTACACTTTTAAATGGGTTGCTAACTGTGCATTAACCCATTGTCTATTTGTCATTAAAAAACAATTTACCAAATAGATTTCAAAATCGGGCAAATAAATTCATGTTCAGCTATATGTTTACGCAAAAATACAGTTATTGTTTTTTGTGAATGAACGATATTTGTATTTTTCTCAACACTCAAATGTGCAATTAGTTTCTGCAGCTCATTTGTGGTATTTGGCCATGGGTCGCTATTTTTATCAATAATGACATAATTAGCTTTGCACCAATTGCCAAGCATATAAACTTTATCTCGACCGGCTAAGTGATCTATTATTCGATGATTCGATGCAACACTAGCGTCTTTCGGAATCAATTCAATAGCGTCCTGGATACGAATTCTTCCAGCTTTTAACCATCCCTGACCAGACCAAAGTGGTGCTTTTTGACCCCATGGAGGCCATATACTTAGGCTAAGAGAAATAACAAATGTACCCCATATTATTATTGATACAATATGCTTATTTCTTTTTTTAGTTTTATTTTGAATCCAACCAATGCCGTCAGCTGCACCACATAAAGCCGTAATAAGCGGAATAATACCATAATGGAATCCCCAACTTATAGCCCCTCGCTCTGATAAAACACGTGCAAATTGACTAGGTAAAATCGAAATACTGAGTGGTGAAAAAAATACTGCTGGACTTGCATCAAGCAACAATACAACCCACGAACGTATTTTCAATCCACCATCAAATAACATTTGTACAAATGAAATGGATAACATCAATATATTAGTTGTATTTTCATTCATTGTTGTCACATGAATAAAATGCGACCAATAGAAATATCCTTGTTGTCTAAAAATCGGAAATAATACTGTAAATACGATGATTGCGTAAACTATACCTATTGCTGAAAGAATTATTCCACTACGTCTTGTATAAGAATTCCAACAAAATCCCATCCCAAGAGCGATTACTACAAAACTCATATCTTCTCTAATAATAAGAAGCATAAAAGTTAATATTATACTACAAATAACGCGCTTATTAATTAACGACCATGTTAGCCATACTATTGGTGCGACGGCCAATGTATATGTATGAAAAGTATTTAAACCCGCTAGCTGTGTTTCCCAAGCGAAAATGAATATAAATGAAAATGCAATACCAATATCAATTCTTTTCGTAATACTGCTAGCCAAATAAACAAGACCGGCAGCAGCCATAGCAATAGCAATAGCTTGCAGAATTAAAAGAGTCTCAGGGCCTGACCATATCCATAATAGCGGACTTATTAAGATATCAATGTATTCTGCATGATCGCCAAATGCATGAATATTTCTAACCGTATTTAATGGTGATTTAAATCGGGATAACAACCAAATAGATTGATGAAAGATTGCTAAATCAATTCCCATACCAAATAAAAAAAATCTCGATAGTGACTTAAACCCATAAAAAGCAAAACCAATAAACCCAATGAGTAAAGCCGCGCGAAACTTTGTTTGTAATACCCAGCTAGTTCTAATTTTTATCATTTCATTTATGTTTCTGTGATTCATTGGTTTTGCTTGTATTCCTTTATGGTCTTTTGAAAAAATACTTTTTTATGCTAGAAACATCTCGCAGTACAAATAGCGCGACCAATTGAAATAACTGCACTTCCTGTGACTCTCCAACGCCCGTCATTTAAACGAGTTACTTTACATTCTGCTGGACTAGTAATAACAGCGTCTGTAATGGCGCAAAAAATATGGGTACGCTGACTATCTGTATATTTTGTTTCTCCATTTGCTGGATTCACAGAAAATTCTTCAAAATCAAATGCAATTTTATCATATGTCACCGCCCCATTAGCAAGCTCTGCTGTACCAACCGTCCCATTCACAATTTGATCGCTACCAACGGCATTAGCTGCAACACTTGTAGCTGCCCCGCCTTTGCTGTTACTACCAGCATAATTAAAGGTTACATCACTTGCTGTACCCGCTGTACTTGCTGAATTAGCAGTGTTGGCAGTTTCTGCAGTTTTCGCCGAAGTCGCCACCCCACCGGGTGAATCACTACCGGCATAATTAAAGTTTACTTTGCTGGCGCTAACTGCACCGTCAGCAATGTTTTCATAACCAACCGCACCAGCCCCTAACGCAGAACTAGTTATCGCGCCAACTGCAAGTTTGGCTGCGGTTACTGCGCCATCTTCAATTTCATTGGTGCTAAT